>JAGGXJ010000086.1 GCA_021163105.1 Syntrophobacterales bacterium | reverse complement strand
GGAATACTGTGCAAGCAACATTGATGGAAATGGTGTCTTGACCCTAAGCGAATTTGCCGGGGCTGCTGCAGAGCTTCATAATGTCGCGCTCCTGGTCAATCCCTACCACATAGAACATGTTTCTCAGTCAATTTATCAGGCATTTTCAATGGAATTAGATGAGAAACGAAAAAGAATGAAAAAGCTGAGAAGAGCTATTTCTAAAAATGACATTTTTCACTGGGTTAACTCGTTTGTTGGGGCAAGTGCAAACGATTCCACTAATATTCCGGAAATTGATCTTTTTGTGCCAACGCCGTAATGAAAGCCACTGTTCTTCTTACACGTCAACCGGATGAACCAAGATTCAATTTGACAAAAACAAAAATAATGGTATATTTTCAACCATGGCAGCAAGAAAAAAAGAGACAGATTTTAATGAGTATTTTGATTTTCTGTGGGGACACGCCCGGTCGAAGAAGATAAGCAAGGGCAAGTTCATGATGGACTCCGGGCTCTCTCCCCAGAGGTTCAGTGAGTTCTCACAGAAGAGCAGAAATATAACCGGTGAGTATTTCCTCAAGATGCTGGGCGGGGTCGGACTGTCTCCCGAAGAGGTGGAAAAACTCAGTAATATGCCCTTCTCCGAAGAGCAGTCAGTCCAGCTGAAGTTTGACAGCTTTGTCAAGAGCCAGAAATCCTTTCTGGAAGAGTTGATGAAAGATCCGGCAAAATTACAGATCTGCAAAACTGTAATCAGATCCAGAGGCCTCTGGAACAACCGCCACGTCCAAAAGCTACTTTTGAAGTTGTCAAAAGCATTCAAGAGATGACCCCCTCCATTTCTTTGTCCTCTGTCTCAACAAAAACGAAAATAATGATAAAAGAAAAAATCCCTTCAACCCCGGCCATTCGCGTTCTGAGAAAAAACGGAGTCGATTTCACGCCCCGTCCTTACAGGTATGAAGATCGAGGAAGCACAAAGGTGGCCACCAGAGAACTGAAATGTGACGAGCATCAGATGGTCAAGACGCTCGTCATGGAAGATGAGCACAAAAAACCTTTCATCATACTTATGCACGGAGATATGCAGGTATCAACAAAGGAACTGGCCAGGGCAATCGGAACAAAATCGGTAGTTCCCTGCGATCTCAAAACGGCTCAGAAACACACGGGGTATCTGGTTGGCGGAACTTCTCCCTTTGGAATAAGGAGGGATATTCCGATATATATGGAAGAAAGCATTGTGAATTTCTCAAGTATATTCATAAACGCCGGACGCAGAGGTCTTCTCATCGAGATGCAACCAGCGGAGCTTGTAAGAATTCTTGAACCCGGACTGGTAAGGGTGGGAATATGAGAGTCAGTTTTAAAACCAGTTTTACAGACCAACGCCCTCCAGTGGACCCGGCAATTGAAGATCTGAAACGCTGGTGCGTTAGATTCCACAACCTGGGTCTGACACCTGTCTATGAGGGAAGTTCCCTCGGCAATCTGAGCTTCCGTCCGGAAAAGAATGAAAATGCCTTCATAATAACCGCCTCTCAACTGAAATTGAAAAATAATCTATCTGAAGACGCGTTCGTAAAAGTGCACTCGTGTGATTCGGACAGGGCAATCGTTCACGCGAGCGGTACGCGGGAACCTTCCTCCGAAAGCATGTTCCACTTTGAGATATACAGGAAGAGAAACGGGATCAACGCGATCTTCCACGGCCACTGCGGCGCTATCCTGGAACGGGCGGAAGATATGCATATCCCGGTCACGCACAGAGAAGAGCCATTCGGGTCAGCCGCCCTTGTTCAACGTGTTCTGGAAATATTAGATGATAATCTTTTCATCGTCATGAGAAACCACGGCTTTATAGCCCTGGGCACGGATATGGAATCCGCCGGGGAGCTTGCTGTCCGCATGTACGAAGAATGTCTCAACAATAAACGGCGTTGACAAAAGTTTACTTACATATTAGTAATCGTTTATGGTTTACAGTTATCGGTTTACGGTTGAAAAAATAGAAGGTTTATAAATATTGCACAGGGATCGGCTGAGAAACTGTGGCCCGACAATCGTGAACGGCGACTGATATTATTGATATGTTCTTAGCGACACTGATACGCAATGGCAAAAAGATATGGAACAATTTTTCAATCTCTACAACCAGGGTTTCATAAGAACCGCCGTATGTGTACCGGAAGTACGGGTGGCAGACCCCACTTTCAATGCCGCGCGCACCATAGAACTCGCGCAGAAGGCCGCTAAAAATGACGCCATTTTTTCATTATTCCCTGAATTGGGCATATCGGCCTACTCCAACGAAGACCTCTTCCATCAGGATGCCCTTCTGGAAGGCACCCTCGCGGCGGTGCAAATCATCCTCGATGCCACAAGAGACCTCAACATGATCATGGCAATCGGTGTGCCCCTGCGGGTCGATTCGCTTCTGTTCAACTGCGGGCTGATACTATACAAGGGGAAAATTCTGGGGGCCGCTGTAAAATCCTATCTCCCCAACTACCGTGAATTCTACGAGGGGCGACAGTTCAGTCCAGCCGAAGAAGCCATATTAGAAACGGTCAATATATGCGGCCAGCGCGATATCCCCTTCGGCGCCGACCTGATTTTTGAAGTGGATAATATAAAACATTTTAAACTGTTTATTGAGATATGCGAAGATGTGTGGGTTTCCATACCTCCGTCAAGTTTCGCGGCCTTAGCGGGAGCCACTGTTATAGGCAATCTTTCCGCCTCCAATGTTACAGTGGGAAAATCCGAATACAGAAACAGTCTCGTTATGAACCAGTCAGCCCGCTCACTGGCCGCCTATCTGTACGCCGCGTCAGGCCCCGGGGAATCCACCACCGACCTGGCCTGGGACGGTCACGCCATGATATGTGAGAATGGAAACCTTCTTGCTGAATCGGAAAGATTTTCGCAAAAATCTCAGATAATCTACGCCGATATCGATCTGGACCGCCTCGTTCAGGACAGGATGCGGATGACAGGTTTCGGACAGAACGCGCGAACCCACAGAGACATCGTCTCCCGGTTCCGCGCTGTACCCGTTCACATCGATATTCCAAAAAAAAAACTGTACCTGAATAGAGAATACCCCCGATATCCCTATATCCCGGCAGATCAGACCAAAAGAGACCAGAGATGCTACGAGGCCTGCAACATACAGGTAAACGGCCTTGCCAAAAGGCTGAAGGCGTCGGGCATACAGAATCTCGTCATAGGCGTATCCGGAGGTCTCGATTCGACACACGCCCTGATAGTGGCCGCGCGCACCATGGACCTTTTGGATCTTCCCCGGACAAACATCAAGGCCTACACAATGCCCGGTTTCGCCACGTCAGACAAAACCTATGCCAGTGCCACCGCCCTGATGAAATCCCTGGGTGTAGAGGCCAACGAGATTGACATACGGCCAAGCTGCCTGCAGATGTTCAAAGATATCGGACATCCCTTCGCGCAGGAAGAGAAAATCTACGACATAACATTTGAAAACGTACAGGCCGGAGAACGCACGTCCCATCTGTTCCGCATCGCCAACCTGAGAAATGCTCTGGTCGTCGGAACGGGAGACCTTAGCGAACTGGCCCTGGGCTGGTGTACATACGGGGTGGGCGATCACATGTCCCACTATAATGTCAACGCGAGCGTCCCCAAAACACTGATACAGTACCTGATCCGCTGGGTGGCCCGATCGGGTCAATTCGACGATGAAACATCGGATATCCTCATCGACATCCTTGAGACTGAGATAAGCCCTGAACTGATTCCCGGACAAAATGGAGGCCAGCCCGCGCAGGTAACAGAGGAGACCACAGGGCCTTACGATCTGCAGGATTTTAACAACTTCTACACTACGCGATTCGGATATGCCCCCACAAAGATTGCCTTTATGGAATACTGCGCGTGGAGAGACAGGGAAAAGGGCCTATGGCCCGATGTTCCGGAACACAAAAAAACGCAATATACAATAGGTGAGATTAAACACTGGCTGCAGATTTACCTCTACCGCTTTTTCAAAACCAGCCAGTTCAAACGATCCTGCGTGCCCAACAGCCCGAAGGTCGGATCGGGAGGATCACTCTCTCCAAGGGGGGATTACAGGGCACCCAGCGACAGCGAAGCCACCGTATGGCTTGAAAACGCTGAAAAAATACCGGATAAGGATGATTAAAAGAGATGACAGGAAAATCTTATAACGATTTTGACGCTACAGAACTGTACTGCCCCAAATGCAAAAGGTCAGTACCGGTAAGAAAAAGATTGCTCCTCGTCCTGACCAGCGAGGACAGATATGATTATACGTGCGTTTACTGCGGGACATCAATCGGCGATAAAACCGTCTCGAACGGAGACAGTTCCAGGATAGTAACATTGTAAAACAATGGAGCAACATCACGCTTGATGCACTCGCAAAAAGCTCAAGAAGATGTCAACTTTGCCTCTACGGATTTTACCTTACTCTCAATGCGTCCAGATTTACCCTTCCGGTAATCGGCACTAACCGTGGCATAGACACGGTCACAATCTTTGTTAATCTCCTCGAAGCAGCGGCTGACAACACCCATAACTTCGTCCCATTCACCTTCGATAGTGGTCCCCATAGGATTGAGCTTATAATCCAGTCCACTCTCTCCGACAATTTTCAGCGCTCTGGCCACATACACACTTACACTTTCACCCTTATCAAGGGGAAATATGGAAAAATTAATCAGTGTACTCATAAAACCTTCCTTTCCCGGTAACGAATTAAGAGTTGTTAACTCAGCGGCATCAATAGTAGCGGATGTACCCGATAATTATCAAGGTAAATGCGCCCGGGAATACTCTTGGGAAGAAAATTTGAAGGACCCACCCCAAAATGCACAAAATGCATTTACACAGATAAGGGGAAATACTCGCTGGCCGATCCGTACATCATACCGAACTATTCCATAGTTGATGAACTCGTAAAAAGTCAAGATCAGCGAATCTGTAATTTCGACTGCAGGGAGAAATCTTATATTTACAAGGTGTTACGCCGTAAAAATTTTTCGTCCCGACCCGTCGGGATGACAACTTGAGGAGATTTTTTACGGGGTCGTCAATAATGATTCCCTATTGAATCAAATTCAGATAGCCGCCAGTCAGGCCAGCCCCTCTATCAAGGCCATGACATTCTGCCCCAGTACTCTGTGGTTGTAACCTCCCTCCAGTATGGCGAAGCAACCTCCGCCGCTTTCCCGGCTCGCGTTACGAACCATCCGCCCCATCTCCCGATAATTGTCTGTGGAGAGGACGCCGCCCCAATCTTCCTTGTGATTATCGAAACCGGCTGAGATACCAATGATATCCGCATCGTCAGGAAGCATCTCCTCTACATGTTTGAGATATTTGTCTGGATCTGACTCCGGGGGATTGTATATGGTTACATAATCAGAGTTTCCCAGTATGTTTACGGTGCCATCACCGAAATGGAGATCAAAATCCAGGATAAATGCCTTTTTTATTCTGTTTTCTTTCTTCAGTTTTGATATGGCAATGGCCATATTACTAAAGAAACAAAAACCCCATGAGCTGTTCGCAGACGCATGATGTCCCGGGGGTCTTATAAGGGCAAAGCAGGGTTTGACAAGACCGTTGAAGGCTGCCTGGATGGCACCCCCGGCCGCAAGGGCAGCTATATCGTAAAGACCTTGTCTTCTCACATGGGCCACATGATTATCCGTATGGCAGGCAAGAATATCTTCTTCATCGGCGGGAATCGCGTCAATAAATTCAACCCTGCCTTCTATAACTTCGATAACGGCTTCGATCCGTCCATCGGCTGCGGCGGGGTCGGAACAATAAGACTCTTTAAAATCTTCGTGACATATGACTTTCATATCGTTTCCCTCCTTATATTATCCCCTATAATAAAGTTCAGACCCCGCGGCAAGAGAAAATTGCGGATTTCAGGCAGGGATAAATGCCGGCACAAAAAAACGCCGCCGGAGCTTCCCTCAGCTGGCAAAACATGATACCGATGCGGAGTAGTCGCAGATGAGAAACATCATTTCATTCGTTTTCAGCGAGTGTCATTAACTAAAAATGGAGGTAACAACCATGAAACACAGAAAACTTCTTATGATCCCCGGACCGATCGAGTTTACTCCCGAGGTAATGCGGGCAATGGGTATGCCCACAACGAGCCATGTGGCTCCCGCCTTTGTTGACTGCATGGGGCAGGCGCTCGAACGGATGCGCGAGGTGTTTCTCTCCCCTGACGGACAACCCTTTATCGTTGCCGGTTCAGGATCGATGGCGATGGATATGGCCGCATGCAACGTCATCGAACCGGGAGACAATGCGCTGGTGGTGAATACGGGTTATTTCAGCGACCGTTTCGGAACAATTCTGGAACGCTACGGGGCACAAGTCACACACGTGAAGGCGGCCATCGGAGACGCCCCCTCTCTGGACAAGGTTGAGACCGAGATCAAGAAGACCAAGTATAAGGTGTTGACGGTAACACATGTTGACACCTCAACCGCCGTTCTCGCCGATGTCAAAGGCTTGGCGGGGTTGTGCCGGAAGTACGGCATCTTGTGCATCGTGGACGGTGTCTGTTCCGTCGCCGGCGAAGAACTGCGTCAGGGAGAATGGGGTGTGGATATTGTCCTCACCGCCTGTCAGAAGGCCATCGGTGTTCCCCCCGGACTGGCACTTCTTGTTGCCAGCCCCAAAGCGATAGAGACATTCAAAAACCGCCGGACACCCGTCGGGAGCTACTATTCCGACTGGGCCAACTGGCTCCCTATCATGGAGTCGTACGAGGATCGTAAGGCCGCCTACTTCGGAACGCAGGCTGTCAACCTCGTGTGGGCTCTTGATGTCAGTCTCGAACAGATCCTGGCCGAGGGGATGGACAAACGCTTTGCCCGCCACTGCCTCATGAGCGATGCCTTCAAGGCTGCCATGACCGCTCTGGGCATGAAACAGATCCCGGTGAGCGCCGACAAGGCGGCCAACACCCTGACCGCCCCCTATTTCCCCGCAGGGGTAGACGGCAGCGTCCTCCCGCTGGTCGGTGAGACCGGTGTCATACTTGCGGGAGGTCTCCTCGCCAAAATCAAGGCTAAGTACTTCCGAGTAGGACACATGGGTGTTGTGAGCGCTTCTGATATCCTCTCCACCGTGGGCGCGATAGAGTCAGGATTTGCAAAGGCGGGATATAAATTTGACCATGGGGTGGGTCTCGCCGCCGCGCAGACTGTTCTGTTAAGATAAGGCTTCAGGGTCTGTCAGAAAAGACGAAACCGCAATACCGGCGTATTCTTTTCTGACTATACCTTTGATCTTTTTGTCTGAATATTTCATTGCTCTCACTTCGCATAATCGTTCATCGTAGATGTACGATTATGATAATGCCAACAATCAGGATGCTAAGTGGTTTTTAACAAACGACTGATAAGTGTCACGACATAGGTAACCTACCGCTATCAGTAATAGAATCATCAATCGGGTTAACTCTGACTGAAATAGATCTTTCCAGCAGGTTTTGCCAAACATCTCATATACAAATAAACGCCGATATGATACGAATTCTTTTCTTTTTTAAACGAATGGAATGGATTTATGCCGGAACAGGAACAGTTGAAAACATACGGAGCATTGGTGGCAACGACTGTCTTCTGGGGACTTTCTTTTGTGGCCACCAAGGTGGCTCTTGAAAGTATTCCTGCTTTCACGCTCATATTTGCCCGGTTTATGTTGGCATTCCTTTTTTTTGCCGCCATAATGATCCGTCACGGCGTACCATCCTTCACGCCAAGAGATCACTTGAAGCTTTTTCTTATGACCATCTTCGAGCCGGGGCTCTACTTTCTCTGCGAGACCCAGGGGCTTCTATACACCTCAGCAGCTAAAGTATCGCTTATTATTGCCACCATTCCCATAACAGTAATGATCCTTTCGGCAATCATACTGAAAGAGAAAACAAATCGCCTTGGTATCGTCGGCATCTTTCTCTCTCTTGCGGGAATCGCTATCCTGGTCATCGGCGACCCCGATTTTAACTGGGGTCTGGAGGGATCACTGAAGGGGGATCTCATCGTCTTCGGGGCCGTGCTCTCGGCAACTTGTTATATTGTAAGTGCCCGAAACCTCGGCAGGCGGTATTCCTCACGGGCGATTACCAGTATGCAGTGCTTCTACGGGGCTCTTTTCTTCGCGCCCGCCCTATTCCTCGATATTCCAACGCTCTCCTGGGCGGCGATCAACCATCGCTCTCTTGTAGCGCTGTTATACCTATCGGTTTTTGCCACGGTGACCGCCTTCTTCTTTTACAACTACGCCCTCACCAGAATACCGGCCTCGCGGGCGTCTATATTTATCAACGGTATCCCCGTGGTAACGGCACTTGGCGCCTGGATTATTCTGGGTGAGCGCCTGACCCCGCTCCAGTTGGCGGGCGGAGCGCTGGTGCTTGCCGCCGTCTTCATCACCAATCTTATGAGCAGAAACCGTGCTGCCTTTTCCACCGATTCAACCGTGAACGGTCATGCCCGACAATCCAGTTTAAAGATGAAATAAAACGAAAAGCTGATTATGAACATGAATGTAATGAAAAACATTGAAAACCCGAACTGATTTATAATCCAGCTGCCGGCAAGAGGGAAAACAACCGGGAGCACACTCCCTGCTCCGACTATTCCTGTGTATAATGCTCTGTTTTCATTAGTCGATACTTCAAGCAGAACTCCGCTCGTGGTTATAGTATGAAGTGTAAAAACAATACCACCGGCTAAAAATGAAAGGCTAAGAAAAAAATGCCCCGGCAATATCAACACAAACAAGGGGATAATGAGGGCTAATATTGAAGTAAGATACAACAGGTGCTGATATTTTATTTTCCTGGAATGATAAAAAAGCAGCGCGCCAACAAGAATTCCTCCAATTACTTTAAAGATCAGATAACTACCAATATCACTGCCGGTGGCATTTAAAACATCCTTTGCGTAAAATATTAAAAAAGGCATCAAAGCCAAAGAGACACCTTGTGTGTTGGTAACCAGAAGATAATACATTAATTTTTTATTCGCTCGAATTTCCTGCAAAATAATACGGATAAATTTTTTATATTCATATGTCTCTTGTTTCGATATCTTAACTTCTTTCAGTCGCCAGAAACCCGCAGAGGCAATTGTAAGCATCACGGTTGCAATAATAAACAGATACGCGTAATTATCTGGATATGGAATTAGTGTCAGGGCTCTGCTGGCAAAATAAGCTGAAGCAAACAGACCGGCGCTTACTATTACCTGCTTGATTGAAAGGAAGGGTTTTCTACTCTCCGGCAAAACTGATTTCCCTAATATATCTGTATAACTGATATTAGCAAATCCGCCGCTTATCGAGAACACAGAGATGAACAAAAAAATCAGTATGATTAAGAAGCTGCCCGTTATCCTTGAAGACAAAAAGAAAAGAAATACCAGGCATACCAAAGCAAATATTCTTGTGTTTATTCCTAATAAAAGAGAACCTTTCTTCATCGGTCGATTATTAATGAATGGAGCAAAAAACAACTGGCTGAGACGAGAACCTCCAAGCATTATAGCCGTTAACAGGCCAATATGCACAGAAGTACCCCCGGCATCAATCATCATGGCGGGGATAATCGTATCAACATCCATGAAATTTTTAGCCAATGCGAGAAACAAGGCATGCCACAAAAGTGCATAATAATTATGTCTGGATATTTTCTTTGTTAGATTCATTTAACCGGATATTTTAATGTGGTATTTTCTTACTGTTCTGATGTGTTTGTGGGCAATTCTTTTCCTATCATATCAATAAGCTGGTTAGAGAATTTGGCATAAAAGAGTGTGTCAGAGCCGTTAATTCCTACTTCTTTTTATTTTTCATGGCTTCCTGAAGTTTAGCCCCCAGGGACCCCGGCCCGCTGTTTGTGTCATCATCACCATAGACCACTACATCGTCTCTGCCACCCCGGGTGCCATCGAAATATTCACCCAAAACTTCCCGGCTGTGCACATCTTCGTGGCAGTAGGCGCACAGGTTTTCCCAATTGCTGCCGTCCGGAGGATTATTGTGATGGTTGCCGTCCCTGTGATGAACTGTCAGAAGATGTCTGTTGGTATGATTAAATTCCCTGCCGCACCGCGCGCACACCAGACCATGAATAGCGAGCGAGCGTTCCCTGTAGTTTTCACCCTCCGGCTTTTTCATGCCCTCTTTTATTTCCCGCACAACGTCCCCGACAGACTTCTGTGTCTTCGGTACGTCGTTTCTGACGCTTGATCTTACACGCCCTGTTCTGCCGTCAAAAGAAACCTTAGCCAATACCCGTAATCCTCTCTTTTCAGTCCGCCGAAACGTGAAGGTTTGTATATAATGTTTTTCTTATAAACAAGGGAAGACAGATTGTCAATGAAAGGTCTGTCAGCAATGGAAAATTTGTGTTTCTAAATTGTACAGAATCATAAATTTTCTTCACTTTCACAGCTTAATGATATAGACAACAGAACATATTTACGGAATGCACATAAAAGTTTATCCATAAAAAGGAGTCCGGTGTGAATATAGAGGAATTGTTAGATAAAGTCAGAACGTCGGAGAACAAAGCCCTGACAGAAAATGAATCAAAACAGGTACTTAAAGCATATGGCGTGCCTGTTATCAGTGAAACAATTGCCCTCAGTGAAGATGAGGCCGTGAAGGCCGCGCGAAAGACGGGATTTCCTGTGGTACTTAAGGGACTCGGTGCCACGCTGCTGCACAAAACCGAGAGGGGGCTTGTGCATCTTAATCTCACCGATGATGAGGCTGTCAGGAACGCAGCCTCCCTGATCGCCCAGGAAGCAGGTAATGAACTTGAAGGGTTGCTGGTACAGCCGCAGGTTCAGGGGAAGAGAGAGTTTGTCACCGGTCTGTTCCGGGATGAACAGTTCGGGCCGGTAATTATGTTTGGTATCGGCGGTGTCTTTACCGAGGCACTCTCCGACGTCACCTTTCGGGTTGCCCCGCTTACTGAAACCGACGCGGCGGAAATGTTCGATGAAATCAGGGCGAAATCACTCCTTGGAGAATTCAGGGGAGAGAAGGCCGCTGATCGGGATAAACTGACAGAGACATTGATGGGACTGTCGCGGATAGGTATGGAGATTCCCGAAATATCGGAAATAGATATCAATCCCCTCGTAGTTACATCTGGCGGTGATGTCGTAGCCGTCGACGCACTGGTTGTACCGGGGGGAAAACAAGCCGAAGAAAAATCTCGTCCGGCCGTAGCCCCCACTGCTATACGCGCATTATTCTATCCGAAGTCCATTGCCTTTGTCGGCGCGTCAGGGGCCATAGGAAAATGGGGGCATATGCTTGTCGTAAATACAATAAGCGGCGGCTACAAGGGTAAAATATACCTGGTTAATCCGAAGGGGGGAACTATAGCTGATCGTCATGTCTATAAATCGGTTACCGAAATCCCGGGTGATGTTGATCTGGGAGTCGTTACAATACCAGCGAAGATGGTGCTGGATCTGATTCCTCAGTTCAAAGAAAAAGGCATCAGAAATATGCTTCTCATCACCTCCGGATTTAGCGAGACAGGAACGGAAGGAAAGGCCCTGGAACAGGCGCTTGTCATGGAGGGAAGAAAAGCGGGCATAGTTATCCTTGGTCCCAATACCATGGGTATTTGCAACCCGCACAGAAATCTTAACTGCGTCAGTGCCACCACAAAACCCATGGCGGGTTCAACGGCCATCGTTTCCCAGTCCGGAAATCTGGGTGTCCAGCTCCTTGCCTTTGCGGAAGAACAGGGCATCGGAATCAGAGGGTTCTGTGGCTCTGGAAACGAAGCAATAGTTACGGTCGAAGACTTTATTGAGGGTCTTGGAATCGATTCCCTCACAAAGATTATTATCCTCTATGTCGAAAGCGTTAAAAACGGCCGACGGTTTTTCGAAGGTGCCAGAAAAACAGGAAAAAAGAAACCTATTGTACTGCTAAAGGGGGGACAAAGCAGGGCTGGGAATCGCGCCGCGTCCAGTCATACAGGGGCATTATCCTCCGACTCTCGTGTATTTGATGCCATATGTAAACAGGCGGGCATAATAAAGGTGGAACGATCAATGGAGCTTCTTGATCTTGCCGCCGCGTTTTCTTCCCTGCCTCTGCCGAAGGGAAACCGCATAGCCATTGTTACTCTCGGAGGCGGGTGGGGAGTCATAACCGCCGATATGTGCGCCCGGGAAGGACTTAATGTGCCGGACCTGCCGGATGACATACTGGAGCGCATGGACAAAATCCTTCCACCCTACTGGAGCAGGTCCAATCCGGCAGATATTGTGGGTGAAAGCGATAATACCATACCGTTGGCATTGATGGAGGAATTTTTGAAGTGGGATGGCTGCGATGCTATTATAAATCTTGGTATACTGGGATTAAGAATATTCACGAAGCATCTGTTCGAATCAGTTCGTCAAGCGGACTCCAGCTATTCCGACGAGTTCCTGAATGACGGGGCAAAATTTCTAGATAGCCTCGAAGAAGAGTATATCGTTCGTGTGGCACACATGATGAAAAAATATGGGAAACCCATACTGGGTGTAAGCCTCCTTGAGGATGAAAAGCATCATACTGTATATAATGTTGAAAACTGTGCCTTCAAAAGTGTATTCTACCCGAATCCGGAAAGGGCGGTAAAGGCCCTGTCCAAAATGTACGAATATTACCGATTTCTGAACAGGTAATTGAGGAGAAAATCATGATCGTAGGGATTGATGTCGGGGGAACACACACTGATGCGGTTTTACTGGACAGATTTGAGATAAAGAAAACGGCAAAAGTTATAACAAACCGGGAGAACCTGATAAAGTCACTTATGGAGGTCACAGAAGAAATCTTCGAGGGTGAGGACCCCGGTAAATTGGAAAAGGTGGTCCTCAGCACCACCATATCAACCAACGCCATAGTCCAGAGCAAAACAGACAGGGTGGGGATGATACTCGCAGCCGGCCCCGGCCTTTCATCTGAAATGCTCAGGATCAACGAAGATACCCGCTTTATATCCGGTTATGTAAACCACCGCGGAATCAGAGTTGCCGGGACAGACAGGAAAGAGGTCACCGGTATCGGGGATATTTTCGAGAAAGAAGGGATAGATCATGTGGGAATCGTCGGAAAGTTTTCCACACGAAATCCCCGTCTCGAAACGGAAATAGGAGACATCATTGACGGCAGATTCAGGCACATGTCTTTCGGCCACCGCATGTCGGGAAATCTGAACTTCCCAAGGCGCATAGCAACAACATATCTCAACGCCGCGATATGGAATACATACAACATCTTCGTCAAGAACATCATGGAATATGTGGGGCATACAAATACAACCGCTCCCATCTATATACTGAAGGCGGATGGCGGCACCTCCGGTATCAGCCAGTCCGCCGAGTACCCCGTTGGATCAATACTCTCCGGGCCCGCTGCCAGCGTCATGGGCATTCTTAGCCTGACAAACGACAACAGAGATGCGGTCGCTCTGGATATCGGCGGAACCACAACGGATATAGCAATCTTCGCAGGCGGCACACCTCTTCTGGAACCCCTTGGCGTAACCATAGAAGGACACAAAACACTTATCAGGGGGCTTCTGACAAGATCCATAGGGATAGGTGGCGACAGCCGTGTCAGATATGAAGACGGACAACTTGTAATAGGTCCGGAGAGAGACGGCCCGGCAGCGGCCTTCGGAGGTCCCTCCCCCACTCCGACAGATGCCATGATAGCCCTCAGCCTTACCAATATAGGAGACAGAGGAAAAGCTCTCAAGGCGGTGGAAGAGATAGCCGGGATTAAGAACTGTTCCATCGAGGAGATGGCAAAGGAGATGTTTGATCTTGCCTGCCGGAAAATAATATCTGCTGTGAATGAGATGCTCAGCGAAATCAACAACAAACCTGTTTACACCGTCCACGAAATCTTTGAAGGGAAAAAGATAAATCCCGAGGTGGTATATGTCGTAGGGGGGCCAGCCAGGCCGATGGCGTCCTATATAGATAAAATGCTGGGGTTCCCCTCCTTTATTCCAGAACATGCCCAGGTCGCCAACGCGATAGGGGCTGCCCTGGCAAGGACAACCACCGAATTGACCCTCCTCGCCGATACTGAAAAAGGAGAGATGACCATCGCGGAGGAAGGCATACAGGCCAGTATACCACGTGGATTCACGCGGGAGAACGCGATCGATATATGCGAGGACAAACTGCGTGAAAGGGCTCTGCGAATGGGAGCACGGGAAGACGATCTTGATATAGAGATAATAGAGGATCAGGTCTTCAATATGGTAAGTGAAATGGGTTATAGTGCCGGCAAAAATATAAGGATTAAGGCCCAGGTAAAACCGGGGCTGGTCGCGGGCTTTAAAAAGGAGGAATCGGATGTCAGATAATAAGAAAAAAACCGGACTGATATTCTTCCCCGCCTTCGACTGGGCGATATCACCAACTCACCCGGAAAGAGAAGAACGCCTCCTCTACACACAGGACCAGGTATTTGAAGAAGGACTGCTCGATCTGGATAATATCGTGGAGTTCAAACCAGGGCTTGCCACTATTCAGGATATAAATCGCATCCATATCTGCGCGCCGGACGCTGAAAGTGTTATTACGCAGTCTCACCTCATCTCCGCGGGAGGAGCCATAACAGCCGCCGAAAAGGTGATGCAGAAAGAGGTCGACAATGCCTTCGCGCTTGTCCGCCCACCCGGACACCATGCCATGCGTATCGTCCACGGCGCCAGGGGGTTCTGTAATATAAATATTGAAGCTATCATGGTCGAATATATAAGACACAAATACGGCCCAAAGAAAATCGCCATCGTTGATACCGACTGCCATCATGGCGACGGTTCGCAGGACATATTCTGGCATGACCCCAATACCTTGTACATATCGGTGCATCAGGACGGTAGAACGCTATATCCCGGCTCCGGGTTTCCCGACGAATTCGGAGGGCCGAACGCCTTGGGTTACACGATAAACATACCTCTTCCTCCCAATACCTCGGATGAAGGCTTTCTGTTCACGCTGGACAATCTGATACTTCCCATGCTGGATGAATTCAAGCCGGATCTGATTATCAACTCGGCCGGACAGGACAATCATTACAGCGACCCGATCACCAATATGGCTTTCTCCGCGCAGGGATATGCCATTTTGAACGACAGGCTGTCGCCCGATATAGCCGTGCTTGAGGGCGGATACTCCATAGAAAGCGCCCTTCCCTACGTTAATGTGGGTATAATATTAGCCATGGCCGGCTTGGACTACAGCCATGTTACTGAACCGGACTACAATCCCGAAAACATCAGGCAGCCCCCTCAGACAACTCAGTATATAGAACAGCAGGTTTCACATATTTACAACCTGTGGAGAAATCGCAGGTCTCAAAGGGCCGGTGTGACAAAGGGCGGAGAGTACATGCGCCGCGACAAGAGTATATTCTACGATACTGACGGGATAAGCGAACAGCAGAAAGAGACTGTCCGCATATGCGACGAATGCGGAGGCCTGATAACCATCGATTCCCAGGCAAGCACAGGCAACAGAATCTTTGCGGTTATGATCCCGGGACAGAGCTGTCCCACATGCAGAAAAAAGGGAGAAGAAATTTTTGAATCAACAGCCGGGGGATCATATGATTATGTGTATTTCCAGGACAGAGACAGAGATATATTTCTGGTAAAATAAAGGATAATATTATGGGCAAAACAGAGGACAAAACACGGGAGACAGCGAAAAAACTCTTTGGCGACGGCATACAGATGGACCCTCCCTACTTCATGTGGAAGGAATTTGACAGAAATCTCGCCAATGACTTTTCCAGATTTATAACAGGCAATATGTACTCCAGGACCGTGCTTACCCTGCCGGAAAGACAGATGGCCGCGTGCGCCATGCTGGCTGCACTTCGTGCCGGAGATGAACTGCGACTGCATGTCAACGCGGCTCTGAATGTCGGTTGTGATCCCGGAAAGCTGGCAGAGATCTTCTTCCAGCTCGCTACCTATGCGGGGATGCCCGCAGTTAATGAAGCTCTCGCAATCTACCGCGATGTCCTGAAAGAAAGGGGGGAGTGGCCGATTGAAAGATCAGCAGAAATATAGCTTCAGCAGAATTACCAAAATCATAGACAGACTAAGAGCCCCGGACGGATGCCTGTGGGACCAACAGCAGAAAAAAGAGGATGTCGGAAGATATTTGATGGAGGAGGCATACGAGGTCATCGACGCGATAGATGACGGTTCCCCGGATGCCCTGAAGGAGGAACTCGGAGATGTCCTCTTCCAGATATTGTTTCTGGCAACACTCTCGGACGAAAAGGGCGAATTTGATATATCGGACGTAGTGGATATTGTGTCGGAAAAGATGATACGCCGCCACCCTCATGTTTTCGGAGATACAAAAGTCCGCGATGTGGAGGAAATCCTGTCCAACTGGAAAGAGATAAAAAACCGCGAGGGGAAAAAAGAAATAAAGGATGAGTCTCTTCTCCGTGGCATACCGCGCTCCATGCCCCCTCTTATGGCGGCGCATAAAGTAACCGGCAGAGCATCCAGGGAAGGTTTTGACTGGAAAGACACAGACGGCGTCATGGAGAAAATTGACGAAGAGATGAAGGAGCTCAGGGAGGCTGTTTCAGGCGGAAAGAAAGATCGCATAGAAAACGAGATAGGCGACATGTTTCTCTCACTTGTTAATCTGTGCCGATTCACCGGAACGGATCCTGAGAATGCCCTCAAATTTTCGTTGAGAAAATTCGCGGAGAGATTTTCATTTATTGAGGAGGGTTTGAGAAAGAAAGGAAAGTCTCCACGCGATGCCTCTCTGAAAGAGATGGATAATTTGTGGAATAAGGCAAAAGAAATAGAGAAAGGTAATTGATAATCAATGAAATTTTTCCTCTGTGTCATAGGAATGGTTCTGATAATAGAAGGCCTCCCTTATTTTGCCTTCCCCGAGAAAATCAAATCTTATCTTATAATGGTGTACGAGACCCCCGGCAGAACACTCCGGATACTGGGACTCGCATCGGTTATAATTGGTCTGTTCCTCGTCTATCTGGGAAGAAGCTGATAGCCGAATTATAATAAGTCCGGTTTCGGCGAATTAGCTTCCCCTGATCCACCCTGCCCTGCGTATAAATAGTGACAGTATTTATTTATTGACTTTGAGGAACTTTTTTGATTATTTCCCGGAGCTTACTATGAAAACTGAAGAATTTTATTATAATCTCCCGAAAGAATTAATCGCGCAGAAGCCATGTGAGTCAAGGGATCATTCAAGGATGATGGTGGTGGACAGAAGCCGCGGGTCCTTCGAATGCAGGCATTTTTATGAACTGCCCGAATTCCTGGAGAGAGACGATCTCCTGGTTATCAACAATTCCAGGGTAATTCCAGCGAAGCTTTCCGGAAAAAAATCTACCGGTGCCACGATTGAGATGCTCCTGCTCGAAAAAACAGATTCACCCATGATATGGGAGGTCCTGTTGAAACCGGCAAAGCGAGTCAGCATTGGCACAAAGATATCTTTTGACGACCGCTCATGGGCGGAGATAACGAAACGGATTTCCGGCAAGAAGTGGCTAATTAGATTTCACCCGGCGACCGGATTCGATGCCTTTTTAGAAAAGTTTGGAAGCGCGCCTCTGCCACCCTATATAAAAAGGAAAAGAGGACAGATTAAAGATCCGAGTGATTTGTTGAGATATCAGACCGTTTACGCGAAAAATCCCGGGTCTGTCGCAGCCCCTACCGCCGGTCTGCATTTCTCTGAAGAAATTCTCGACACGCTGCGCGAGAAGGGAACCGATATTGCGCAAGTAACATTGCATGTTGGATATGGAACCTTCATTCCTATCGAATCAGAGTTCGTGACAGACCATAAAATGGAGAGTGAAACTTTTGAGGTAAGTGAAGAGACGGCTGAAAAGATCAATAGTGCCGAGAGAGTTGTGGCTGTGGGCACAACTTCCATAAGAACACTGGAGTCGGCATCTGACCCGGAGGGAAAGATAACTCCGGGAAAAGGCAACACCAATCTTTTCATATATCCGGGTTATCGTTTCAAGGCTGTGGACAAGGTACTGACAAATTTTCACCTGCCGGCGTCTTCACTCTTTCTCCTTGTCTGCGCCTTCGCCGGAAAAGATCTTATGCGCAGGGCATATGCAAAGGCCATCGAGGAGAAGTTCAGGTTTTACAGTTATGGCGATTGCATGCTGATATTGTAAAGGATTTAAGGATCTAAAGATTCGAGGGTTCAAGTGAAATGCTGAAAACCAACAAAGAAAGATTCAAGAGACTCTCTTCTCCAACGAAATTGGAGAAGAATCACTAAAGATTGTGGAACAAAGCGGTCATATGGACACAAACGATAAACCTAAAAAACAGGAATCCGGAAATCGTGGATTCGATTTCAAACTGATCCACAAGGACAGCAGCTCGGAAGCGCGGTTTGGGAAAATAGTGACCCCGCACGGGGAGGTGGACACCCCTGTTTTCATGCCCGTTGGAACGCAGGGAACGGTAAAAGGCCTCACACCGGAAATGGTAGATGACCAGGGAACACGAATAATACTCGGGAACACTTACCATCTCTATTTGAGACCGGGGCACGAATTGATCAGGGATCTGGGCGGTCTGCATAAATTCATGAACTGGCACCGTCCTATCCTGACCGATAGTGGCGGATTTCAGATATACAGCCTGGGTGCATTGAGAAAAATAACAGAGGAGGGAGCATCGTTTCAGTCACACATAAACGGTTCTCGCCACTTCATCAGCCCTGAGATATGCATGGAGATTCAAGAGGCCCTGGGATCTGATATAATGATGTGCCTCGATGAATGTGTCCCCCATCCCGCGAGTTTTGACTATGCGGAAAAATCACTTGATATGACGCTGCGGTGGGCGAGAAGATGCAGCGCCGCCAAGAAAAATGACCATCAGGCCCTCTTCGGGATATCCCAGGGAGGAGAATACGGCACACTGCGCAGGAGGGGCATAGAAGAACTGATCGATATAGGATTCGACGGTTATGCCCTAGGGGGATTGAGTGTCGGAGAGCCAAAGGAGGTTATGCGTGAAATAACCGCCGAGTTTACGCCTCTTTTGCCTGAAGAAAAGCCTCGATATCTTATGGGGGTCGGCCTTCCAGAAGATATCGTGGAGTCCGTTCACCACGGAATAGACATGTTTGACTGCGTAATGCCCACAAGAAACGCGAGAAATGGAATGCTGTTTACAAGTACTGGAAAAGTTGTTATAAGGAACGCTCGTTATCGGGATGATGGTTCGCCTGTTGATAGTAAATGTGATTGCTACACCTGTAGAAATTACTCGCGGGCGTACCTGAGACACCTGTTTGTCGCCGGGGAAATCTTGGCGATTGTTTTGAATACCATCCACAACATCAGGTATTTTATGAATCTGATGCAAAAAATCCGGGAGGCAATAAAAGAAGACAATTACAAGGCCTTCAGACAGGATTTCATGTCCAGATTGTAAGACACGGGGGCTGAAAGCAAATAAAAATTTCAAGGGGGAAAAGATAAGATGACAGGCATAGCATACGCGATGGGAGCAGGTGGAGCAGGTGGGGCAGCCGGAGGAGACATGAGTTTTATTGTTGTCATGGTCGCCATCTTCGCCATCTTTTATTTTCTTCTCATAAGACCACAACAGAAGAAACAAAAAGAAACCAAGGAAATGCTGGGTAATCTCGCCCATGGAGACATGGTAATCACAGTGGGCGGACTGCACGGAAAGATTACAGCCGTTGCGGAACAGGTTGTAACCCTGGAAGTAGCCGACAAGGTAAAAATCAAGGTTTCAAGAGGCCACATTGCGACTATCATACAAAAGGAAACTTCATAAGTAACAGCGAAAGGAACTCAAATGTCCGACAAAAATATCAAGGTGAGAGGAATTGTAACGCTTGTCATCATCGCAGCCGCGCTATTCTTTCTTATACCCTCAATAACACAGAAAATTCCTTCTGTCTGGAGTAACCACACGGAAAAGATCCACCTTGGGCTGGATCTTCAGGGGGGAATGCACCTGGTTTTGGAGGTGGAAACCGAAAAGGCGGTCGAGAGTGCCATGGAAAGGATCTCGAATGAGTTGAAAGATACCCTCATGGAAAAAAGGGTGCGGTTTAAACATCTGGATCGGGAAGGCGGAGCTGTTACTACCCTTGAATTGCCCAATAAGGAGGCAAGCACGCGGTTCGAAAAGATACTGAAAAACGACTTCCCCAACCTTGACATTAAATCTTCAGAAATAACAGAGGGAAAAGAAAAAGTTTATCTAAAGATAAAGGATAAGCAGATCGCCTCGATAGAAAAGTTTGCCCTCGAACAGAGCCTTGAGACAATACGGAACAGGGTGGATGAATTCGGTGTTTCTGAACCTGAAATAATCCCCCAGGGCAAGAAGCGCATCCTTATACAACTACCGGGAATCAAAGACCCGCAAAGGGCAATCAACCTGATCGGGAAAACAGCTCTTCTGGAATTCAAGCTGCTGGATGAAAGCCACAGCCTGGAGGATGCGCTCAGGGGAAATGTGCCCGCCGGAGACGCTGTAGCTTACGGGTACAAGGTAGAAAGTGAGACGGGACGAAGAACGAAAATACCATACCTGCTCAAAAAAAAGACTCTCCTTACAGGAGAATCCCTTGAGGATGCCAGGGTATCAATCAGCAACAGGTTTGGTGAGGCATATGTCTCCCTGAAATTTGATTCGCAGGGCGCGAGAGATTTCGACAGGATAACGGCAGCAAATGTCAAGAAACACCTGGCAATTGTTCTGGATGGCGTGGTTCACTCGGCGCCTGTGATACAGGAAAGAATATCGGGCGGCAATGCCCAGATTACCGGAAGCTTTACCACGGACGAAGCACACGATCTGGCCATCGTTCTACGGGCAGGCGCTCTGCCGGCACCCGTCAGAATATTAGAGCAGAGAACCGTGGGACCCTCACTCGGCCAGGATTCCATAAACAAGGGTATACTGTCCATAATCGTGGGCAGCATTCTGGTTATACTGTTTATGGTGCTGTACTATAGCCTGTCGGGAATCGTCGCCGATATCGCACTCTTCCTGAACATAGTACTGATTCTGGGAACACTTGCCGCATTCAAGGCAACTCTCACCCTTCCCGGTATCGCCGGTATCGTGCTGACCATAGGCATGGCCGTGGATGCGAATGTCCTCATATTCGAGAGGATCAGGGAGGAATTGAGACTTGGCAAATCCCCAAGGGCTGCTATAGGAGGAGGATACTCAAAGGCACTGCTCACTATCGTGGATGCAAATGTCACCACTCTTATCGCCGCTCTAGTGCTTTTTCAGTTCGGGACAGGGGCCATCAAGGGATTCGCCGTCACGCTCAGCATAGGCATAATATGCAGTATGTTCACCGCTATCTTTGTGACGAGAATCATTTACGATTATTTCATATGGGACAAAAATATCAAGAGAGTAAGCATATAACAAAATTTAAATATCTATACTGGAACGGAGACGTTGATGGAAATTATAAAGCCCGGAATAAATATTGATATTGTCGGAAGGATGAAGATTGCTTTTGTGGTTTCGCTGTCTGTGATAATCATAAGCATACTGTCCCTGTTGCTGCACGGCGGACCCAATCTGGGCATAGATTTTGCCGGAGGAACGCTGGTGCAGATAAAGTTCTCTCAGGAAACAAACGCGGACAGGATAAGGGATTCTCTAAAAACCATCAATCTCGGGAACAGCGTCATTCAGCGTTTTGGATATCATGATAACAACGAGTTTCTGATCAAGACAGAGAAGTCCAGCTCCGCTCTCAAGGGACTTTCGAACAGGATTGAAGAGGCTTTGAACTCTTCCTACAACAAGGGGGATTTTGAGATAAGAAGAGTCGAAGTCGTAGGACCGAAGGTTGGTAAAGACCTGAGAGAAAAAGGCATGCTGGCTATGCTTTACGCGGTAATCGGAATATTGATTTATGTTACCTGGAGATTCGAACTGCGCTATGCTGTAGGGGCGGTTATAGCTCTCATTCATGATGTCGTCATCACCGTCGGAATTTTCTCCCTCTTGGGCAAGGAATTCACGCTCCCCATAATCGCGGCGCTGCTGACAATTATAGGTTATTCACTCAATGACACCATCGTCGTATATGACAGGATAAGGGAGAATATAAAGGGCATAAGAAAGCAATCGCTTAAGGATATCGTAAACTCAAGTATAAACCAGGTGCTGAGCAGGACAGTACTTACATCGGTTACGACTCTTCTTGTTGTGCTTGCCCTGTTTATTTTCGGTGGAGCAGTCATTCATGATTTCGCCTTTGCTCTGCTTGTAGGGATACTGGTAGGAACCTACTCCTCCATATTTATTGCCAGTCCAACTGTTCTGGTCTGGGAATCCATCAGTCCTTCAAAGGAAAAGAGGAAAAAATAGTTTGCCTCTCTTCGAAGCAACCGTGTTAACAATATTCGTCATTATATTATTTATTGGGCTCTTCTCCATTATATTCGGTCTCCCGGGAACTTTTCTGATTCTTGGAGATGTTATTATCTACTCCTGGATAACAGGTTTTGAGAAAATTGGTTTTAAGATAATTATCGCGCTTGTCTTTATTTCTCTACTGGCAGAAACTATAGATTTTCTTTTGGGAATCGCTGGCACCAGGAGATATGGTTCATCAAAGAAAAGCGTGGCATTGTCTATCATTGGAGGAATTATCGGTGCAATTTTGATGACTCCGATTTTATTCGGATTGGGTGCTGTAATCGGCGTCTTCCTTGGGGGGTTTGCCGGGGCGTTCCTGGGAGAATATCTGGAACAGAAAAAACTAAAACCGGCTGTTAGAGCGGGATGGGGCTCACTGCTGGGAAGGATTGCCGGGATATTGGCTAAAGGGTCTCTCGCCATTGTGATGGTGGTGATAGCAATGTCTGCTATATATTCGTGAGGGATAGAGTTTTAGTCCTATACTCCTCAACCCTTTACTGTAAGTAAAAACTTAAAAACTGTCAGGGACATTATCATGAGCAAAAACAGAAAGACCGTGATCAGGGAATGGTCAGAGGCAATAATAATAGCTATACTTATAGCCCTTTTCATCAGGACTTTTGTTGTACAGGCATTCAAGATACCCTCCGGATCAATGAAACCAACTCTTCAAATAGGAGATCACCTGCTCGTCAATAAGTTCACCTACGGCGTAAAGATACCTTTTACAGGAAAAACCCTGATATCCGTAAATGATCCCAAGAGGGAAGACATCGTTGTCTTTATATATCCGATGGATAGATCAAAGGATTTCATAAAGAGGGTGGTAGGCATAGCGGGTGATACTATAGAGATAAAAAACAAAAAGATATATCTGAACGGTTCTTTATACAACGACGGTCACGGGGTTTATACCGACAGAATACTCTTTCCGGCCTCGATACAGCCACGTGATAATTTCGGACCAGTCACCGTTCCCGCCGGGCATATATTCGTTATGGGTGACAACAGAGATCAGAGCTATGACAGCAGATTCTGGGGATTTGTAGATCTAAAGGACGTCTTGGGCAAAGCATTCATCATATACTGGTCATGGGATAAGAACAACAAAGGTGTAAGGTGGAGCAGGATGGGCCGTATCCTTCATTAGTGTCCATCCGGAAATAGAATAATTACATTACCAAGAGTTCAATTCAGTACCGATATATCGGGATTTGCAAGATCAGGGAATCCCATAGATTGACGCTGAGATTATGAAAGAAGCTGCTTCTGACAGACACTAATTAACATCTTGACACAAAGAATAAACGCTGGTATCTATAACCATATATAAATCAACGAAAAGGAATTCCCGATGCTTCTTAAATGCTTCGCTGAAAAATGGTATTAAAAAGCCTTCTCACTTTGTGGGGAGGCTTTTTTTTGAGACAAATTCTGGAAGTGGCATTCCCTCCAGATAACAAATTAAGTCAGCAAGAATAAATAACTCATATACCTTGCTTGGCCTTTTACTTGTTTTCTGTGTTGCGTCAAAGCTTACATAACTCGTTATGCGCGCTTCAACACGCCTTGAAAACAAACAAAATTACGGCGCAATCTGTATAACTTATTTATTCTTGATTCCTAAGGAATAATAAAGATGAAAGAGAAAAAAGTGGTTATGGATGCGGGAGAGATCGAAAGGTCCCTTACACGAATTGCCTACGAAATATTAGAGAGAAATAAGGGTACGGACAATCTTACCATCATCGGCATAAGAAAAGGTGGGATATTCCTGTCGGAGAGGCTCCGCGAAAAAATATCTGCTATCGAAGGTACGGATATCATGTCCGGAACACTTGATATAACGCTGTACCGGGATGATGTACTGACGACGAGCAAGAGACCGGCGATTGAAAAGACGTATATCCCCTTCCCCCTTGATCACAAGAAAGTTGTTATTGTGGACGATGTCCTCTTTACCGGCAGGACTATAAGGGCCGCTATGGACGCGCTTATGGACTTCGGAAGACCCGAATTGATACAGTTAGCCGTCCTCATCGACAGGGGGCACAGGGAACTTCCCATCAGGGCTGATTTTATAGGTAAATCCCTCCCCTCCTCGCTGTGGGAAAATATCAGTGTTAATCTTACAGACAGCAGGAATACGGACGAGGTTGTGATCGAAGAAAGTTAGCAAATCCACAGACATTTGTATTGGTGTGTCCCGATCAAGATCGGGAGAGGTTGCAAAACATTATGGACTTATCAAGAAAAGACATGCTGGGAATAATAGATCTTTCAAGAGAGGAGATCGACCTTATACTCGATACGGCAGAATCTTTTAAGGAGATCTCGACCAGGAAGATCAAAAAGGTTCCAACGCTCAGAGGAAAGACGGTTATCACTCTCTTCTTCGAGGCAAGCACCAGGACAAGAACATCCTTTGAGATCGCGGCAAAGAGATTGAGCGCGGACACTATAAATATCTCGGCGTCCACAAGCAGTGTAGTAAAAGGAGAAACTCTCATTGATACGGCTAAGAATCTGGAATCGATGAATCCGGATATTATAATAATTCGCCACAGCGCCGCCGGCGCGGCGCATATCCTATCCGGCCTGCTGGAACAATCCATCATCAACGCGGGGGACGGCGCACATGAACACCCCACTCAGGCCCTTCTTGACATGCTCACAATAAGGGAGAAGAGGGGCGCCATGGAAGGTCTCAAAATTGCCATAGTCGGCGATATAGCGCACAGCAGGGTGGCACGTTCCAATATATACGGTCTCACAAAAATGGGTGCGGATGTGGCAATATGCGGGCCGGCAATGATGATACCGAGGGATATAGATCAGATGGGCGTCTCGGTTTATTACAAGATGGAAGATGCTATAAGAAACGCGGATGTTGTTATGATGCTCCGCATGCAGCTTGAGAGACAGGAAAGAAACCTCTTCCCATCTCTCCGCGAATACGCAAACCATTTTTCTCTGAACCGGGACAATATTAACCTGGCAAAGGATGATGTACTCGTCATGCACCCGGGACCGATAAACAGAGGTGTTGAAATCACTCCGGAGATAGCCGACGGGCCCCATTCCGTTATCCTTGAGCAGGTAACAAATGGTGTTGCCGTAAGAATGGCCCTTTTATATCTTTTATCAGGAGGCAGAAAATGAAACTGATACTCAAGGGTGGCAGGGTTATAGATCCCTCACAGAATATAGATACGGTTATGGATATCCTGATAGAAGATGGAAAGATATCCAGAATGGAAAAGAATATTTCCATCTCTGAAGCAGATTCCAAAGATAATATAGAGATATTCGACCTGAAAAATAAAATGATCACGCCAGGCTTTATCGATATGCACACCCACCTGCGCGAACCGGGTTTTGAATACAAAGAGACCATCCGGACGGGCAGTGAAGCCGCGGTGGTCGGAGGTTTTACCTCCATCGCCTGTATGGCGAATACCGACCCGGTTAATGATAATCGCTCCGTGACGGAATTCATACATAAACAGGCCCGACTCGCAGCAATGGCAAATGTATATCCCATCGCAGCGGTCAGCAAGGGACAGGACGGGAAGGTACTTACTGAATTCGGAGATCTTAAAGACGCAGGAGCAGTGGCCTTTTCCGACGATGGAAATCCGGTTACAGACAGTGGATTGATGAGACACGCCCTCGAATATGCCTGCTCCTTCGATATGCCGGTGATCTCGCACTGCGAGGATACGGGTCTGTCGTCGGGCGGCTTGATGAATGAAGGAATTATATCCACCCAGCTGGGCCTTCCCGGAATCCCCGGCATTGCGGAAGATATAATGGTGATAAGAGACATAAGCCTTGCGGGTTTCACGAAGACCCGTGTACATATCGCCCATGTAAGCACGGCCGGTTCCGTTCAGGCAGTCCGGGAGGCCAAATCCGCGGGAATCAACGTAACGGCTGAGACCGCCCCCCACTACTTTACGCTTACAGATGAGGCATTGAAGGAATTCTCCACAAACTTCAAGATGTATCCGCCCCTGAGAGGCTCAGACGATGTCGAGGCAATAAAAAAGGGGCTGCGGGACGGCGCGATAGACGCGATTGCCAGCGATCACGCGCCCCATTCACCCATTGAAAAGGATGTAGAATTTGAGTATGCCGCGAATGGCATCATAGGATTGGAGACCTCACTGGCTCTTTCTTTAAGACTGGTGCATGACGGAATTCTCACCATAAATCAGCTGGTTGAAAAAATGAGTGTAAATCCCGCGAACATATTGAAAATAAAAAAAGGTTCTCTAAAAACAGGCTCCGACGCCGATATCACGGTTATAGACATGAATAAAATATGGACAGTTGACGCGGATAAGTTCCGCTCGAAGGGACGCAACTGTCCTTTTAACGACTGGGAGTTCAAGGGAAAAGCTGTCATGACCATAGTCGGCGGAGACGTCAGGTACGCTGACTCCGAGCTTTAAACCACATTTATCACCCTCACCCCAACCCTCTCCCACCAAGGGAGAGGGAGCTTTTTGCAGAAACATATTCCTTCGCCCAGCCTGCCAGCAATGGGGAACAAGGTTTTATTTCGGTCTTGCCTTGGTCCCTAAGACGTGGTAATAAATATTGTTTTAGCTTATCGACTGGTGCCTATTATGAAAAAACAAAGAGAAGAAGAGATAAAATATCTCAGCCAATTAAAGAATTTGATTCGTTTGAACAGGGAGTTTGACATCATCGACCTGTTCTCAATACTACATCCGGCCGATATTGCCGACCTCATTGACAACCTCAAGGAGCAGGAGAAGCTCCGCCTGTTTTCTCTCCTGGATGTGGAAAAGGCATCCGATGTCATCACCGAACTCAGTGACATCTCGAGAGAACAGATACTCGAGAGTATATCCGACAAAAAACTCGCCGAGATTGTCGATGAGATGGAATCGGATGACGCGGCGGACGTCATCGCCGAACTGTCTGAAGACCAGGCAAAGGCCGTCCTTGACGAGATAGAGCCTGAAGAATCAGAAGACTTCAAGGAACTTTTGAAATATGAAGAGGACACGGCCGGCGGTATTATGCAGTCGGAGCTGGTCTCTGTCAATTCAGACGCCACCATCAACAATGCCCTGAGCGCCGTGGTGCAGGCATCGGATGAAATTGAAAACGTATATAACGTATTTGTTGTGGACAGAGATGAAAAGCTCGTCGGCACTATTCCACTCCAGAAGCTGATCACATCCAGACGAACCAGCCCTGTCATAGAAGCCATCGACAAGGCTATACCGAGTGTAAATGTCGATGTGGACCAGGAAGAGGTCGCAAGGATGTTTGAAAAGTACGACCTTGTTGACCTCCCCGTTGTGGATAATGAAGACCACTTGTTGGGCAGAATTACGATAGACGACATCGTCGACGTCATGGAGGAGGAATCATCGGAGGACATCTACCGCATAGCCGGCCTCCACGAAGACGATAGCCTTTTCAATAATCCTGTACAATCCATAAGGCGAAGACTCCCCTGGCTCTATCTCAACCTTATGACGGCGCTCGCATCTGCGCTGGTTATAGGATTCTTTGAGAATACCATACAGATGGTAGTCACCCTCACGGTTTTCATGCCGGTAGTTGCCGGCCTTGGAGGAAATGCCGGCGCTCAGAGTCTTGCTCTTATCGTACGGGGGTTGGCCCTCGGCGATGTCACCTTCGAAAATTCAAAGAAGGCGCTTTATAAACAGGTTGTAGTGGGGATTGTCAACGGAATAGCGATAGGTGTAGTCATCGGCACCATTGCATATCTCTGGAAGGGAATGCCTGTACTGGGACTGGTCCTCGGTCTCGCCATGATAATCAATGTGTTCGTGGGCACACTGATAGGAACATTGATCCCTCTGGGCCTGAAGTGGTTGAAGGCTGATCCCGCCCTGGGCTCTAACATCTTTGTTACGGGCTTCACGGACGCGTTCGGATTTTTTTGCTTCCTGGGTCTCGCAACCATGTTCCTGAAATTGCTGAAATGAAAAGGCCGTCCTTCAAAACGCAGGCCTTTGTCCTTCGTTTCATCAACTATGGAGAATCTGACTGCATTGTTACGTTCTTTACCAGAGAATTCGGCAAACTCAGGGGGATTGCCAAAGGGGCCAGACGAAGCAGAAAAAGATTTTCCAACGCCATCGAACCATTCTCTCATTCCATACTGCTCTTCTCCCGAAGGGGTGAAGGTGGTCTGGCTATCATAGAGAACTGCGATGTAATCAACCATTACCCGGGGATCAGGTCTGATCTGGGGAAAATCATGACCGCGTCATACATGATCGATCTCATAGACCAGTTTACCGCGGAAGGCAAAAAAAGCTCTGGCATTTTTCAACTTCTGGACGACTTTCTGAAACTTCTGGAAACGGGAAACAGCCTGGAAGAGACAACAAGATTTTTCGAGCTGCGCCTGCTCATGCTTTCAGGATATGAACCTGTGTTTGAAAGATGTGTAATCTGTAATACACCACTCGATAAAATAAACACCGCATTCTTCGACGCGACAAGAGGCGGCATAAGGTGCTCGCTGTGCTACCGGGATGATCAGAGCTGTATACCGGTGTCCACCGGGACTATCAAGACGCTCCTCATGGGGAAACAAACAGAAATAAACCGGATGCACAGGCTGGTATTGTCAGAAAGATCCCTTAAAGAAAGCCGGTATATCTTCAGACATTTCATACGCCACATTCTCGGAAGAGAACTAAAATCTCTGCGGGTGCTGGATGAAATCAGAAAAATGATTTAAAGTGGACGCAGATAAACGCAGATTATTATGATTTTCATATAATCCGTGTTCCAAACTTCTTTGGAAATTATACCAACATCTGTGCAAAAAACGTCCTGACTCGTCGGGATTGTGAATAAAACTTCTAATATAATTCAGGATTGTCTTTCTTCCTTTCACTCAAACCCTTAACTCCTTGAACCCTCTTTTGTCGTTTTTTAGCATTTCACTTGAATCCTCGAATCCTTGACCCCTTGAACCCTCTTGGTAACTACAACCAATAACGGGAGATAATCCTGTCTTTATAACCTTTGCTACTTTGTTTCTTGACAGTCATCCCCCCTTAATGATAGTTTTCCCCCCGCATTTAAGTACAACTGCAACAAAATCCAAGGGGGTAAAAGTGACCTTTCAGGAATTGATATTCGCCCTGGAAAAATACTGGGCCGATCAGGGATGCATTGTACAGCAACCCTATGACATAGAGGTGGGTGCCGGCACATTCAACCCGGCAACCTTTCTAAGAACGCTTGGCCCGGAACCATGGAATGTCGCCTATGTGGAACCGTCACGCAGGCCGACAGACGGCAGATACGGGGAAAACCCGAACCGACTTCAGCATTATTACCAGTATCAGGTAATAATGAAACCATCCCCACTTAATATTCAGGATCTTTATCTTGATTCCCTGAAGAGTTTCGGCATAGACCCGCTCGATCACGATATAAGATTTGTGGAGGATGACTGGGAATCTCCAACTCTCGGTGCATGGGGATTAGGCTGGGAGGTATGGCTCGACGGCATGGAGATTACACAGTTTACGTATTTCCAGCAGGTAGGCGGGATAGATCTGCACCCAATATCTGTCGAGATAACATACGGTATAGAGCGAATCGCCATGTATCTTCAGGAGATCGATAATGTATACGATCTTGAATGGGGGCACGGTATAAAATATGGAGATGTCCATCACAGAAGTGAGATTGAATTCTCTACCTACCAGTTCGAAGAAGCCGACACAGATATGCTGAGAAAGCTCTTCGATATGTACGAGGCGGAATCGATAAAAACCGCGGAGAAGGAACTCGTTCTTCCTACATACGATTATTGCCTGAAGTGCTCGCACGTATTCAATATACTGGACGCGCGAGGCGCCATAAGCGTGAATGAGCGCACAAGTTATATTGGAAGGGTGCGTAATCTTGCGCGTCTCAGCGCTGAAGGATACTCTAAACAGAGGGAAGCGATGGGATATCCCCTTACCGGAAAGTTCAACAGGAGTTAATTTTTCTCATGGCCAAAGAATTATTGCTGGAAATAGGAACAGAAGAAATCCCGGCCGCTTTCCTGCCGAAAGCGCTGAAGGATATGGAGCAAAACATCACAAGGGAGTTTTCCGAAAACCGTATCGGCCATGGTCGCATAAAAACAATGGGCACACCGAGAAGGCTTCTCCTGTCGGTAAGGGATGTGGACGAAAGACAGGAAGATCAACTCCTGGAAAAGATCGGACCTTCAACAAAGGTGGCATTTGATGAAAGTGGCAAACCCACGAAGGCGGCAATAGGATTTGCCAGGGGACAGGGGATAGATGTCTCTGATCTGGAACAAATAGAAACTCCAAAGGGACAACAGATCTGCTCGCGGAAGAAAATCATTGGTGAAGACACAAAGACCATTCTGACAGATCTCCTACCTCGATTTATCCTCGCCATTCCTTTTCGGAAATCGATGCGCTGGATGGATATGGATGTGCGTTTCGCGAGACCGGTTCACTGGATACTGGCGCTCTTCGGAGATGAAGTTGTCCCTTTCAATATGGAAAATATAGCCAGCGGGAACATAAGCCACGGTCACAGGTTTATGGCTCCGGAGCCATTCGAGGTCAACGGATTTGAAGATTATCTTGAAAAAATAAAGGGACATTTCGTCGTGGTGGATCCTGTCAAAAGGAAAAATATCATATCTGACGAATTGAAAAATGCCGCCGGAAATGTTAATGGTTTTGTCCTTGAAAACGAGGATCTCCTGGAAGAGGTTAGTTTTCTCGTCGAATATCCTTCCGTGGTACTTGGGAGTTTCGACAGGGAATATCTTGCGCTCCCGAAAGAGGTCCTGACCACAGCCATGATGAAACACCAGAAATACTTCCCCGTTGTCGACACGCATGGCAATCTGCTTCCATACTTTATTACTATCAATAATACGCTGGCCAGAGATCCTTCGGTTGTGACACGTGGTAATGAAAAGGTGATACGAGCACGGTTAGCCGACGCCCGGTTCTTCTTTGAAGAGGACCAGAAAACCCCTCTCGAGAACCGGCTGGAAGACCTGAAGGATGTTATATTCCACACTCTTCTGGGTACATCCTACGAAAAGATCATGCGGTTCAAAGACCTCGCATCATACATTGCAGAAAAGATTAAACCTCAAATCGCACAACAGGTCGACAGGGTTGCCCTACTCTGCAAGGCCGATCTGGAAACGCTCATGGTATGTGAATTCGCCGAGCTCCAAGGGATAATGGGAAGAGAATATGCCCTGATACAGGGCGAAGAACCCATCGTGGCAAAGGCGATCTATGAGCATTACCTGCCCGTTTCCGCCGGAGGCAATCTCCCGGAAACAGATGAAGGCTCCATCGTCAGCATAGCAGATAAGATGGACACTATCACGGGCTGCTTCGGCGTGGGTCTGATCCCCACCGGAACGGCTGATCCTTACGCATTGAGACGGCAGGCTCTCGGTATCATCAATGTCGTCATAGACAGGGACTATTGCCTCGAACTTGACAAGCTGGCGGATAAAAGCATTTCGATCCTCGCGGGGAGACTGAAACGGACACCGGAAGAGACAAAATCGGACGTCATGAATTTTCTGAAGGGAAGATTTGAAAACCAGCTGATATCCCGGGGATATTCATATGATGTAGTTGATTCCGTGCTTTCAGGGGGTGTATCCGACATTGTTCAGTCTCTGAAGCGAATAGAATCCATGGAAACATTTAAGAAACATCCCGATTTCGAGCCACTGGCGATTGCCTTTAAACGAGTCGTGAATATCCTCAAGGATTTTGAGGGCGGCTCCATCGATCCGTCTGTTTTTGACTCAAGCTCCGAAGACAACCTTTATCACACACTTATCGATATAAGGGAAACAGCGAATGAGTGCATAGACAAAGGCAGATACAGCGACGCCCTGTCCGAGATGGCAACCCTCCGAAAACCTGTCGACAGTTTCTTTGATGAAGTCATGGTCATGGCAGAGGATGAAAAGATAAGGTTTAACAGACTGTCTCTCCTGGAAGAAATATCAAAACTGTTTCACAGAATCGCTGACTTCTCCAGGATTGTGACCAGCGTTTAACCGGCAAATTTTATATCTGAAGCTTGATAGAGAGAAGTATCTCCGAAAATTCCACAGGTTATACGAAGGATTATAAAAAAAGGGCAGAGTGCATTTCCCCGCACCCTGCCCTCTCTTGTTTGTTTAAAAGTTGTTTACTTAATTGTAATTAATTCCACCCGGCGATTCTTATCCCTGCCGGCAGATGTTTCATTGCCGGCAACAGGTTGCGCCTCCCCGTAACCCACCGCGGAAAGACGATCAGCGCTGATTCCATTTTCGATAAAGTAATTCATGATAGCCTTTGCCCGGTTTTCAGAGAGTTTCTGATTGTAGGTTTCGTTGCCGATACTATCCGTATGCCCTTCAATGCGAACATTCACAGAAGAATTGTTCCTTAGAATCTTTACTGATTCGTCAAGGACGGAGTAAGAGTCAGAACTAATAGAAGAACTGGCAAACTCGAACTCGACACCGGTCAAAACCCAACCTGCCTGGCCGCCAAGAAATACTTTTCTGGAAAAATCGGCCATATCCTGAGCACTCAAAATGCTGTCCGCATTGGTCGCGAATCCGCATGAGCCTATTTCAGAGATTTCCTTCATAACTTTTTCGCCGGCCTTATCATCTCCAATCAGCACGGTGTAAATACAAATCCTGTCCCAGAAGGCTTCCTTTATCTTTTTTGCCGAGGCTATTGTGAAAGCTTTATCCAGTTTTTTGGCGTCACTGAAAATGATCAAAACAACGGTCCCGGATGCCGATTGAAGGTCATCCCCTGCACCATTGATAGCGGCATAAAGCGGACTGTTGCCATCTGCATAGGAAGCTTTGTCGAGTCCTTCTTTAAAGCCTGAAGCCGTATAATCTGTAAGCCCGTAGAGCAAAACAGTGTCTTGACCCTGTCCAAACGCTCTCAGAGCCCCTTTTACATCAAGACCTGCTATTGTCTGATTCATACGGGTTACCACTTCTTTTTCCAGATCGAATTTGCTGACACCGTTATAGCGTTCATTCATCGACGCTGAAGTATCCAAGATCACCAGAAAGCTATCCGCTTTCAAGTTATACCCTTCCTGCTCCAGTGAGACAGGTGTAAACTGGGACATATCCGTCCTTACCTGCTGTCCGGCACAACCGGCAAACAGTAGAACAGCAAATACAACAAATACTGTTTTAAATCTGTTCCTTTTCATAGACACCTCCTCATAAAAAATAAATTTTTTGATACCCCCTCTTTCAAGTGATACTCCCCTTTTTAAGGAAATTGATTGTAAAGATAAAGCTGTTGGATGTCAATAAAAATGGAGGTCTCTGGAATTCTTATTTGTTTCTCTCAACAGCAAGGCTCCTGTAGAATTCAGGTTTCCTGTCGTCAAAGAGATTATTGTAGAAGTTGATTTTCTTATCACGAGCCGCCTTCACATCGATTTGAGCTATTACTGTCTCTTCCGAATCTTCACCGGCACGGCAGAGAATCCTACCATCCGGTCCGGTCACCTGACTTCCACCGGTAAAATGGAGTGATTTTTTCCCCCTGCTTTCAGTTCCGGTTCTATTCGCTGTTATTGCAAAAACATGGTTCTCAAGACATCTCGTCTTCATTGCATACTGACAGAAGGGCATCACCAAATTCGCCGGATGACAGATTATATCAGCACCCATAAGTGACAGCGCTCGCATCGATTCCGGGAAAAACCAGTCGAAGCATATCATCATTCCCAATTTGCACGTGCCTGCGTCATAAACTATGAAACCTTCATCCCCGGGGTCAAACCAGAGCTTTTCCTCAAAGAAGAGGTGTACCTTTCTGTATCTTCCGATATAACCTTCAGGAGAAACAAGCACAGCCGAGTTGAATATCCTGTTTCCACTTTTCTCGGCGATACCACCCACAATAAAAATGCCCTTATCCTTCGCCACATCGCACAACATCCGCGTTGTCTTGCCATGAGGTATCTCCTCGGAAAGAGAGGCCACCTCCTCCTTTGATGTAAACAGATATCCGGTATTGAACAGTTCCGGAAGGACCAGGAGGTTTGCATCAGATTTCATGATCAGATTTCCAGCCAGTTCCAGATTTCTGTCTACCTCGCCAAACAGCGGTTCAAACTGAATCGCACCAGTCTTCATAGTTATTACTCCGTTCTAATATTTTTCATTTTCTCTCGTATCACATTTGTGCTGCCGAGCTCAAACACTAACACCCTCCCCCAATCTTCAACCTTCAGACTAATAACCTGGGCGGTGACTATTATAAAATAAGGCTCATCTCCCGATTAGTTGCAATTACCAGAAGGGTTCAAGGAATCAAGGGTCCACGGGGTCGAGTGGAAGGAAGAAAGACAACCCTGGACCCCTGGAATCTTTGAACCCTCTTCTCCAACTAGATTGGAGAAGAACCTAAAGCAAAAAAGCCATGGTCACAAGGACCATGGCTTTCCCAGATTAAATATAATCTTTGTGTTTACAGCATCTCATATATGCCGGCAGCCCCCATACCGCCACCGATACACATGGAGACAATTCCCCTCTTGACTTTACGTCTCTTCATCTCGTGCATCAACTGGCATGACAGCTTCGCTCCAGTACACCCCAGAGGATGACCTATGGCAATGGCACCTCCGTTTGGGTTGACCTCACCCTTCCAATAACGTTTCTCTATGCCAAGCTCCCTGCAGCAGTAGATGGCCTGTGACGCAAAGGCCTCATTGATCTCAAAGAGGTCTATATCTTTCATCTTGAGTCCTGCAAGTTTGAGGACCTTCGGGATAGCGTAACGTGGACCTACACCCATTTCTTCCGGTTTGTTGCCCTCTACGGCATAGTGGGTCAGTTTCGCAATCGGTTTCAGTCCGAGTTCATCCGCCTTCTCCGCCGACATTATCATCGAGAACGCGGCACCATCGGTCATTTGCGACGAATTTGCCGCCGTCACGGAACCACCCTGTTTGAAGGGCGGTTTCAGTTTTGCCATATTCTCCATTGTTGAGGGCCATCTTACACCATCATCCATATCAAATGTCTTCGTTGTCCGGACCCACTGGCCATCCCTGTCTTTCTGGTATTTCCAGGCATCAATTGGTATTATCTGCTCCTTCCACAATCCCTTCTGGATTGCTTCATGCGCCCTTCGGTTACTTTCAAGACCCATTTTGTCCTGATCTTCACGTGTAATTCCATAATCAGCAGCCACGTTTTCCGCGGTAACTCCCATCGATACATAGGTCATCGGAAGGTCACCCCAGTCAGGATGAGGACGGAATATCCAACCGCCCATCGGTATATGGGACATGCTTTCGCAACCACCGGCTATGATTATATCAGACCATCCTGCTCTGATTTTAGCCGTTGCATCAGCAATCGACTGCAAACCGGAAGAACAAAAGCGATTGACAGTCATCCCCGAGGTGGTTACGGGAAATCCGGCGCCCAGCGCTATAACCCTGCCGAGATTCATACCCTGTTCGGCTTCGGGAAACGAGCAACCGCAGATTATATCATCAACCTCTTCATGTTTGACCTGCGGAACCTTCTCCATCAATCCCTTCACAACCTGAATCCCTATCTCATCTGCTCTGGTCTGGGCAAGTCCTCCCCTCTTGTAACGCCCTCCCGGGCTTCTTACTGTTTCAACAATAACAGCTTCACGCATGATAATCCTCCTTATTGTCTGATGCCGCACAGTGCTCTCCGCTACTGAGCCTGCGCGGCTAAACATGTTAATTAGTTACGAAGCGGCTTGCCCTTTGAGAGCATATGCATGATACGATCCTGCGTTTTCTGCTCACCGGCCAAGCTGAGGAAAGCTTCTCGCTCTCGATCAAGTATCGCATCCTCTGTAACAAAGGTACCTTCCATACACTGACCACCGGAAAGTATCCATGCGAGTTTCATTGTGACATGTTCGTCATAATCGGACATGAAATTCCCATGTTTCATATTGTACAGAACGGCATGCGCGAGACCCATCAAACTCTCACCCATAACCGGGATCATGTCGGGCTTTTTCTTTTTATGGGTTTTTGCCATTGCCAGAACAAGTTTCTTGGCATCCCAAATCTGGTGATCGCGGTTGAGACTCACATTTTCCGTTTTTCTAATGTAACCCAACTCCATTGCCTCCACCGCACTGGTGGCTACCTTGGCCTGCCCTATATTCATCAGAACTTTTTCATAAATGGGCTGCATGTTCAAGACTTCACCTGTGCCTTCCGGGAGACCTTCTGTACAGCGCACCATCAGCTCCTTGCATCCGCCGCCAGCTGGGATTACACCAACTCCTACTTCAACGAGTCCCATATATGTCTCGCCAGCAGGCTGGCACCTCTGACCATGCATGGATATCTCGCAGCCGCCACCCAGAGCCATGCCTGCCGGAGCGGTTACGACCGGTTTTTCCAAGTATTTCATTTTCATGTTGGCGTACTGAAGTTCATGAATCAGGTTGTCAAGCAGATCCCATTCAGCATTCTGGACCGCCATAAGCACCTGGAAAATGTTGGCGCCCACAGAGAAGTTAGTGCCATGATTTGCAACCACCATGCCCGCAAAATCCTTTTCCACGATATCACAGCTGTCGTACATCATACTTATAATGTCACCATCGATCGCGTTCATTCTGGTATGAAACTCAAGGCATGCCACACCGTCACCTATATCCACAAGAGAAGCTCCGGCATTTTCCTTGATTACTTTATTCTCCGCTTTAAGATCCGGCAGTAGGATAATCTTGGGATTATCCTCCATCTTCACATAGTCCTTCTTGTCGAAGTCGTAGTAATATTTACCGTCTTCCTTCTTTGCATAGAACGTCTCACAACCCTTCTTCAGCATCTCGGTGATCTTCTTGGGAACCTTAAGCTTCAGCTTTTTCATCACCTCTATCGATTCCTTCACACCGACGGCATCCCATGTCTCAAAGGGACCTTTCTGGTGGTTGTAACCCCACTTCATTGTATTATCTACCTGATAAACTGTGTCGCATATTTCGGGGATACGATTGGCCGAATATATGAAGTTCTTGCAGAGATATTCCCTTACGACTTCACCGGCAATATCCTTTTCGGAATAAAAGAGCGCTTTCAGTTTGTCATCAAAGCCGCCCTCAGTCTTGCCCGCTTCCTTGACTGATTCGTATTTGGCTTTTTTGAATGGAACATACTCCATGGTATTATAGTCGAGCGCCAGTTTGACTCTTTTGCCCTTCTCATCCTTCGTCTTTTTGTAAAAGCCACCCTTGGTCTTGTTGCCAAGCCATTTATTCTTCACCATCTTGTCCATGAACTCAGGTGGCTTAAAGGTGTCTATCATCTCATCGTCCGGCACGGCCTCGACAAGATTCTTCATGACATGATAACCCGTATCTATACCGACAAGATCGATCGTTCCGCAGATCGCTGAACCGGGTCTGCCAAGAACCTTGGCAATAATGGCATCCAGTTCCGGTATCGTGAGTCCCTTGCCAAGCATGGTTTTAACCGCGTTTGATATATCAAAAACACCGATACGATTTGCGATAAAATTGGGAACGTCTTTACAGATAACAACACCTTTCCCTACGACATTTTCGAGAAAATCCGTCATGTAATCAACGATTTCCTTCTTTGTTGTCTCGCCGGGGATAACCTCAACAAGCTTCATGTACCGGGGTGGATTAAAAAAGTGGACACCAAGAAAACGCTCTTTGTCCTTTGCACTCATATTTGATGAGATCTCTTTAATCGGAATACCGGAGGTATTGGTGGCAATGATACAGTCCGGTTTTGTGATGTTTAACACCTTCGCGAAGAGATCTTGCTTGATCTTCAGGTTCTCGACGACTACTTCGAGAAGAAAATCAACATCCTTCAAGAGATCAAGATCATCCTCAAGATTACCGATTGTGATCATCGACGCAAACTTTTTGGAATAGAAACTCGCCGGTCTGGATTTTACCGCACCGTTCAATCCATTCGCCGCGAAACTGTTCCGCCATGCTTTGCTCTCTTTTATCAGCCCTTTTTCCAAGTCCTTCTCGCTCGGATCAAAGGGAGGCACTATGTCAAGCATCACACTCTCAATCCCCGCATTCGCAAGGTGAGCCGCTATTGTAGCGCCCATGACTCCTGCCCCTATAACGGCAGCTTTTTTGATTTTATACGACATGTTATTCCTCCTTTATTAGGCATAAAACAAGCGCCTTGATTCACGTTCATTATGTCTTAAACCGCAAAAGAATCCTCCAGCATCTCAATGGGGGTCTTATCCGCCAGTGTAATACATTTGCATCTGCCCTCAATTGTCGGAAGGACGTTACATGCAAAGTATTTCGCTGATGCAATCTTTCCCTGATAGAACGCGGCGTCCGCATTTTTCCGCGCAAGAGCCCTCTGCTTTGCCAGAGAACCTTCCGCACCGGCTTCGGCATACATGGCAACAAGTTTTTCGGAAGCGATAACCGCCGCCTGGATAAGCTGCCATCCGACAAAAAGATCACCCATAACCATAAGGTACGGCCTCGCATTCATGATAGGAAGCAATACGCTGGAGCTCTTGCCCCATTCGGCAAACTGCATCGCAATGCCGACAGCGGCATTGTAGGCTTCCTCAAGATGTTCTGCATATTCTTTTAACTCATCGTTCTCCTTGGCCTTCTTAATGTCGGCATCAATCAGCCCAAACAGGTTCATAAGATTCATACCCCTGTTTTGACCCATCTTTCTTCCAACAAAATCAAGTGCCTGGATATAGTTTGTCCCCTCATAGAGACAGGAAATTTTAGCGTCTCTCAGATACTGTTCCATCGGATATTCCTGGATGTACCCGTAACCGCCATATACATCGATGCCAAGCGAGCAGATCTCGCAGGCCTTGTCAGAACAATAGGCCTTGATGATGGGCGTCAGGATTTCAACGAAACCTTTACATTTTTTCTTTTCAGCTTCGTCAGTTGTGGTCTCTGCCTTATCGATGCAGTAACCAACAAAATAGTTCATCGCCCTCATGCCCTCGACATGAGATTTCATCCAGAGGAGAGATCGTCTGATATCGGGATGCTGGATAATAGGTACTGCCTTCGCATCGGGAAGCGTCATCTCCATAATGTGCCTGCTCTGAATCCTCTCTTTAGCATACTGAACGGCATGTTCCATAGATGCGGACGCGTGTCCGAGACCCTGCATTCCTACTTCCAACCTGGCATTATTCATCATGTCGAACATTATCTTCATGCCGGCACGTTCCTTGCCCAGAAGGTAACCGACACATTTCCCGTTTTCACCGAAGTTCAGCGTAGCGGTGGCTGATGCCTTTATACCCATCTTGTGCTCGATACCGCCCGTGATAACATCATTGGATTCACCCACGCTCCCGTCCTCATTCACCTTGAACTTGGGAACGATAAAGATGGAAATCCCGCCTGTCCCCGGAGGATCTCCTTCGATCCTGGCAAGAACGGGATGGATGATATTGGAATAAAGATCATTGTCACCGGAGGAGATAAAGGATTTCGTACCCTCGATACTGAAGGTACCATCAGGCAGTCTCTTTGCGATCGCCCTCGTGGCCCCCACATCACTGCCCGCGCCCGGCTCTGTCAGGCACATGGTGCCGCCCCATTCACCGGCAAACATCTTGTACATGTAGGTATTTTTTTGTTCTTCCGTGCCGTATAGCCAGATCAGATGAGCCGCTCCCATTGTCAATCCAGGATACATCATAAACGCAAAATTTGCCGAGTCAAGCAGTTCCGTACAGGCGCTCCACACACAGAGCGGCACGTTCTGTCCTCCAACTTCCGGATCCGCAGGGGCGCAGCCCCACCCTCCCTCATTAAACTTCTTAAGGGCATCATGAATACAAGCCGGAACGGTAACTTTTCCGTCCGCGAAAACAGCACCTTCCCTGTCACCGACATCGTAGGTGGGAAGAATGACGTCCACAGCCATCTTCTCCGCCTCGGTCAACATCATGTCAACCACTTCCTGCGAGTAATCCTCATACTTCCCGGCGGTAAAAAGATCCTCGATACCCAGCTGCTCAAACAAAATGAACCTCTGGTCCCTCGTGTTAACCAATGTATTTCCCATAATCCTGCACCCTCCTCATTCAGTTTTTTTTAGACCCTCTATAAAAATGCCCAAACATTTATTAACATTGGAGCGTATCCTCTCTTCTCTGGTTGATTCTCTGCCTATGAAAAGGTGAAGTGAAATTATCCCGTTAAGCATCCCCCAGAATGTATTCCTCATGGTTCTTATATCTTCTTTTCTGAGAGTAAATTCACCTTTGTCAATTCCGTATTGAAATATATTCTCAGTAACGGAGACTGCCTTGTTTGTTTCCCGGATAATCCTCTTGTTTGTATCATCCGGCAGATTCAGATTATTGGCATGCAACATGAAATTCATAAACATCCTGAACAGCTCCCTGTCCTTCAGGAAAAAATCCACATACATATGGGCAAACTCAGCAAATATTTCTGACGCGCCGGCCCCTCCCTCGAATATCGGGAGCACCTCACCGTGGAATTTTTCAATATCATCCAGCAGCACTTGGGCACATATCTCCTCTTTACTGCTGAAATAGAGATAAATCGCCCCTTTGCTCAATTCAACCTTTTTCGCGATATCTGAAACAGTGACTGGATTGTACCCTCGCTTAAAGAACAGTTTCCTGGCAGCCTTGAGAATCGTCTTTCTTCTCTGCTCCTTTTCTCTCTTTCTACGTTCCCCAGGCGCCATTTTTATACTCCCGTTTCCAATTTTGTTTTAACTGATTTTGTATTTACCGCCAGTTGCCAATAACTAAACAAAGGTCAAAGTATGACCATGAGTCATCTTCCGAATAAACCTTATAATTTGAATTGTCAAGAAAAAAATGTGAAATGCAATGTTTTTACTTGACATGGATTTATTCGTTTGTTATGAGCTTGTGAAAGGATAAACAAAGTGAGAAAATTATCACAGCATACAATCTGCACTAAGAAAAAATGCTTTTCTGCAGAAACAATCAGAAGGCTGAGTCTCTATCTCAGGAACTTGAGAAGATTCAAGGAAAATAATGTAAAGATTATCTCATCAGGTGAGATATCAAAGTGCTCAAATGTTTCTCCCGAACAATTCAGAAGAGACCTCTCCTATTTTGGAGAATTTGGTAAACGAGGAGTAGGGTATGAAATTGAGAGGTTAATAAGTGAGTTAGAATCTATTTTGGGTATAGATAAGGAGTGGAGAGTAGCTTTAGTCGGCGTGGGAAGTTTGGGGAGCGCTCTTTTAAGATTTGAAGGTTTTTCCAAGTTTCATCTTAAGATTATCTGTGCCTTTGATATTGACAACAATAAGATAGGTAAAAATTTTTCCGGTGTCAAAATTCACAGCGTGGAAAATCTGGCTGAGGTTATTAAAACAGACAATATGGAAATCGCAATAATTGCGACGCTTCCTGATGTGGCCCAAGATGTAGCAGACAAACTTATGGGTGCAGGCATAAAAGGGATTTTGAATTTTGCACCGGTCGCTTTAAGAACAAACGATGATGTTTTTATCTCCGATGTTGATATGGCCTGTGAATTAGAGAGCTTAATATTTTTTGTTGACCAGCGAAAGACAGACAAAGAAGAAGAGAAGGAAAGAAATCTGAGTTTTGAAGGATAGAGAGACAATTAAAAGGTATGGGGGTAAGCACTATGCTCTATACCATATTCAGCAGAAGCGCGATTATATAAACAAGTAAACGAATAAAAATATAAAAATTGGGGGGGGCGTCAAAATGAACGAAGAAACAGAAGAAAGAGTATCTGAGCTGGCTAATCTCTATCCTTCCAGAAAATCGGCCCTTATGCCTGCTTTAGAAATAGCCCAGCGTAAAAACAACAATTTTTTGTCTAATGAAGACATTAAAGAGGTAGCTAAAATTGTAGGTGTACCTAACAGCAGAGCTTTTGGTGTAACGACGTATTATACAATGTATAATACTAAACCGGTAGGTAAATATCACCTGCAGGTCGATACAAATATACCGGGTTTCCTATCCGGTGCATATGAAATTGTTGAACATCTCAAGAAAAAATTAGGAATCGAGGTTGGGGGGACAACCGGCGATGGCCTCTTCACCCTTTCCTCTGTTGAAGACCTTGGTTCCTGTGGCACCTGTCCTGTGGTTCAGGTTAATGATACGTATTATGAAAACTTAACAATCGAGAAAGTGGATGAACTGGTTGAATCGCTGAAGTCCGGTAAAATGCCTGAACCTGACACGTTTTCAAACTTCGGGACAGAGTGTAATATCCTTTTGAAAAATCGGGGCATTTCAGATGCTACAGATATCACCGTTTATAAGAAGGGTGGTGGTTATGAAGCACTTAAAAAAACCTTCAAGATGCAACCATCTGAAATTGTTGACATGGTTAAGGGATCGATGATTAGAGGACGTGGTGGCGCCGGTTTTCCCGCAGGAGTGAAGTGGGGGTTTCTCCCTAAAGATAATTCTCGACCTGTCTATTTAATATGCAATGCGGATGAGGGTGAGCCAGGAACTTTTAAAGACAGGCAAATCATGCAGTATGATCCGCATCTTATGATTGAGGGAATAGCCATTTCAGCTTATGCAATAGGAGCCGAAAAGGCCTTCATTTATATTCGGGGAGAATTTAGATGGATTGCGGATATCCTTGAGAATGCCATAAGACAGGCAAAAAAAGATGGCCAGCTCAATCATGTTGATATTGTAGTTCACCGGGGCGCCGGCTCATATGTTTGCGGGGAAGAAACAGCGTTAATCGAGTCTATAGAGGGCAAAAGAGGGAACCCGAGAGTCAAACCTCCATTTCCTGCCAATGTTGGTCTTTATGGCTCTCCTACCATTGTTAACAATGTAGAAACACTCTCCTGTGTTCCTTTTATCGTGGAGAAAGGGGTACAGGAATTTAAAAAGATCGGTACTGAGGGAAACTTTGGCCCTAAACTCTATGGGGTAAGCGGTCATGTCAACAAACCTGGGGTTTACGAGTATCCTTTAGGAACATCCCTTAAGGTTATTCTCGAAACAGCCGGTGGGGTAAAAGGAAACTTGAAAGCTGTTATTGTCGGAGGTCTGTCTGTGCCGATTTTAAAAGCTGACGAAATAGGCGACCTTAAGATGGACTACGATTCATGTGCTAAAGCAGGCACCATGCTTGGCTCCGGTGGAATCATGGTCATCAATGATACCATGTCTATTCCCGAGCTGGCCCTGCGGACAATAAATTTTTATGCCCATGAATGCTGCGGGCAGTGCGTTCCTGGCAGAGAAGGTTCAAAAACCATCAAAGTTTTGCTCGGGAAACTGACAAGCGGTGAAGGAACTATCGAAAATATTGACACTATTCTTGATACATGCGACACGATCAAAGGGTTGACATTGTGTCCTACAGGCGATGCATTTGCAATGCCCATAGAAGCAATGGTTGCAAAGTTTAGGGGTGAATTTGAAGATCTCGTAAAAAGGGGTTAGGAGGAGTGAAGATGGGCAACAAAATTTCATTAACAATTGACGGGAAAAAGATAGAGGCATCTTCAGGACAAACCATTCTGGAAATTGCTAAAGAAAATGGGATACATATTCCAACCCTTTGCTATTATCCCAACACCAAACCAGCAGGTGCCTGCCGCGTATGTGTTGTCGAGATTGGAACTGCTGGAAAACTTGAAGCTTCGTGCTGCACACCTGTAAGTCCGGGCATGGTTGTGCAGACCAATACCGAAAAGGTTATGAATGCCCGCAGGATGGTGGCGGAACTTCTGTGGTCATCAGGAAATCACAACTGCCTTCAATGTGAAAAGAACGGAGACTGTGAACTTCAGGATCTCATATACGAACTGGGCATTGAAAAACCCCGCTTTGAGATCGATCTCCCGGGATATGAGATAGAAGACACCAATTCCATGATACAGAGAGATCTCAACAAGTGTATCCTCTGCGGAAGATGCATCCGAGTCTGTAATGAGATACAGGTTCACGAAGTTCTCGACTTCTCAATGCGCGGATCACACACAAAGGTCAGCCCTGCCTTCGACGCAGATTACATAGATTCCGAATGTGTGTTCTGTGGCGCATGTGTCGACGCGTGCCCCGTCGGGGCCCTGACATTCAAACAGGCAAGGTTTAAAGGGCGTCCGTGGGAAATGAAAAAGGTGCGCACAACATGCCCCTATTGCGGAGTAGGATGCCAGATGGACCTCAATGTCAGTGATGGAAAAGTTGTCAAGGTCACAACAAATATGGATTATGGCAAGCCCAATCATGGAATGCTCTGTTCCAAGGGCAGATTTGGAATGAACTTCATAGACAATTCCGATCGCCTAAAAACGCCTCTTATTCGCATGGATGGAGAGTTGAAAGCGGCAAGCTGGGAAGAGGCCTACGGCTATATCGCAGAAAAATTTGCCTCTATAAAAGAGAAAGACGGGCCTGACAGTATTGCGGGGCTCTCCTCGGCACGCTGTACCAACGAGGAAAACTATCTCTTCCAGAAATTCATGAGAGCGGTGATCGGTACAAATAACATCGATCACTGCGCCCGTCTCTGACACTCCGTTACGGTAGCCGGTCTGGCTGCCACATTCGGATCAGGCGCAATGACCAATTCCATAGAAGAGATAGAATTTACGGATGCAATTCTCGCGATAGGAACTAACACAACAGAGAATCACCCGGTGATAGGCTCGGGCGTAAAGAGGGCTGTCCGCCAGCATGGTGCCAAACTGATCGTGATCGATCCCAGAAAGATCGGCCTTGTGGACTATGCCGATATATGGCTGCGTCCCAAACCCGGCACAAATGTGGCCGTTCTTAATGGTCTGATGAACTCAATCATTGATGAGAGACTTTACGCGAAGGAATACGTGGCGAATCGTACAGAGGGTTTTGAGACCATGAAAGAGACCGTCGCAAAATATACCCCCGACCATGTCGAAGACATTACAGGGGTACCAGCCGATGATCTCAGAATTGCCGCTCGCATATACGCGGAGGCAAACAGTGCGTCCATCCTGTATGCTATGGGCATTACACAGCATTCGCACGGAACGGACGCCGTTAAATCCTGCGCAAATCTGTCAATGCTGTGCGGTAATGTCGGAGTGGAAGGTGGCGGGGTCAATCCTCTCAGAGGCCAGAACAACGTCCAGGGCGCCTGCGATATGGGTGCGCTTCCAAATGTTCTCCCGGCATATCAGCCTATAGCAAATGATGATGCCAGGACCAAATTTGAAAAGTCATGGGGCGTTTCACTGCCGGCAAAACCCGGCCTCACCATCATGGAAATTATGAACGCGGCACATGATGGAGACCTTAAAGGCCTCTACATCATGGGAGAAAACCCGATGGTCAGCGATCCTGACCTCACCCACGTTGAGGCATCCCTTAAAAATCTTGACATCCTTGTTGTACAGGACATCTTTCTGAACGAAACGGGACAACTTGCCGACGTGGTGCTGCCATCAGCATGTTTTGCCGAAAAGAATGGCACATTCAGCAATACGGAGAGGAGAGTTCAACGTATAAGAAAGGCCGTTGATGCACCTGGTGAGGCAAAAGCTGACTGGCAGATAATCTCCGAACTGGCGACAAAGATGAACTACGCTATGAGCTACTCTTCCGCTAAAGAGATTATGGACGAGATAAACGGCTTGGCTCCCAGCTACGCGGGCATTACCTACGAACGCATAGAGGAGGAAGGGATTCAGTGGCCTTGCCCCAGCACGGACCATCCCGGTACCAGATATCTGCATAAGGGTAAGTTCTCCAGAGGATTGGGACTCTTTTCCGCAATAGATTATAGACCTTCGGATGAGCTGCCCGATAATGAATATCCTTTCATTCTTACAACCGGGCGTGTTCTCTATCACTTTCATACGGCAACTATGACAAGAAGAAGCGAGGGACTCAACGAACGATATCCTGAGAGCCTGGCAGAGATAAATTCAAGGGATGCGGAAAAACTGAAAATTAAAGAAGGCGATTTTATAACGGTTACATCGCGGCGTGGCAGCCTTAAGGTAAAAGCCAGTGTGGTTGATACCCCACCTGAGGGCACCATATTTATGAATTTCCATTTCAGTGAAGCAGCCGTAAATCTTCTTACCAATCCGGCGCTCGACCCCATCGGGAAAATTCCCGAATACAAGGTCTGCGCGGTAAAGATAGAAGCAGCCTGATTGAAAATATAAATGGTCCACAGGGGACCACATTAAAAAAATTATTTAAATGAAGGAGGTACTAATTTATGGCTTTTAACCCCCCTGCAAAAATGGTTGCTCTTGTTGGCAATGCGGGAGTCGGCAAAGCAAAACTTTCGGTTTTTAACTTGCTTCTCAGAGGCTTTATGGCAGGCGCCTATATCGCCATTGGAGGAGCGCTCTGCACGGTATGCGTAACGGGCGTAGCGGCACATCTTGGTCCGGGAATCGCTAAGCTTATCGGCGGTGCCGTATTCCCGGTAGGCTTGATCGCTATTGTCCTGACCGGGATGGAACTCTTTACCGGTGATTGCATGATCGTTCCCATGGCCGCGATGATGAAAAAGATCACATGGAGCGCGGTCATGAGAAACTGGGTCTGGGTCTACATAGGAAACCTTGTAGGTTCACTTGCTTATGCGTATCTTATGGCGGTCGGCCCGTTTGTAAGCGGCCAGGCCGATGGCACCATGGCAGTTAATGCCTTTGGTATGACGGCGGTCGGCATCGCGGCCGGAAAGATCCTGGGGTACAAGGCCGTTGGGATCGCGGGCCTGTGGTCCTGTTTCATGAAGGCTATTGGTTGTAACTTTCTGGTCAATATTGCCCTCCTTCTCGCCATTACGGCAGACGACGTGGTCGGTAAATTTTTCGGAATCTGGTTCCCGATTATGGCATTCGTGGCGTCCGGCTTTGAGCATTGCGTGGCCAATATGTACTTCCTGCCTGCAGGAAAGTTTCTCAGTGACTGGTATCCGGCCGTAATAGCAAAGAAGGGCGGGCTCCTGCTTGCCAACGGAGGCCTTAGCTGGTCCGATATATGGCTCTGGAATCTTATTCCTGTTACGATAGGGAATATATTCGGCGGTTTTCTCTTCATCGGGGTTGCATACTTCCTGATGTTCAGAAAAGACCTGCCGGCAGATTAAAGGAAATACGATAAGATGTCAGCATTAGCCTGGGTAGCATTCGCTATATGTGCGGTGGCCGTAACCTTGCACTATACCTCAACGGGAGATTCGCGATTTCTGTTGTATGCTGTTCCCGGCCTGATTATGCTTATTATCATTCCAATGACTCTTGCGTGGATGAGCCGCAGGAGCTTTCTGCAGGCGAATGAACAGTTTGCTTCAAAGGCGCGCGCCTGCGAGATTGGAAAGATAGATCAGAAGATGATTGGAGATGTTGTCAGGATATCGGGTGAGGTTCAGAAGATAAGCTTCAAATGGTTGAACCGACCTCACTTTCATATTAAGGACGAAACAGCAGGTATACGCGTAATTATGTTCACTGCGCCCTCAAATAAAATATTTGTGGGAGACAGAGTTGAGGCAGTTGGAATTGTAATGAAACATCTGCTGACAAGAAACAGACTCATTATATCAGCTATAAGCGTTAAAGGGATTGAAGACTGATGCACTTGTAGAAAGTAAATATTAGATGGCAAAGCAAGAAGCTTCAAATGGAAGCGCGCCGCCCGCTTGGTGGAGCACTTCCCGGTAAGGAATAGTTCTATTATATTGCATCCCTTCGGGACACCCCCGGGCAAGGCGCGCAAATCATGAGGAATGAGGCGTACATACGGTACGCCGCAGTAAGCCTGCCCCAGCAAAAGCCGGGGAAGAATGCAGTGGAACGCAGTCCCGATGAATCGGAATTTACAAAGCCATCAAGATTAAGGAGAACATTATGGATTCAAGAGAAGGAAGATTTGCATTTGGGTTTCTTTTGTTAGGAATGGCACCCCTCCTGGCCACAGCTGGAGGGGCGGGGTTGGGAATGGTCGTATTTGCAGCGGGAATACTGATTGCGACCTCATCGGCATTTGCCTGAGAGAAAACATTTCTGCACGATTAAAAAGGGGGATTAAAGATGGATTATCATCTTTAACCCCCCTTTCACTTTTAAAAGATACCGCGAGACTTCTCTATCCCTACGCCATATCCGGAATTTCAGTGTGGGCGGCGGGTGTGTATTTGCGTTCGAGCTTGCGTGCCATCATACTCATGCTGTAACAACAGATGAAATATAGTACGGCAATCGTTGTATAAATTTCAAACGGATAGATCATAACCCGGTTATTGATTGTCTGAGCTACCGTAGTAAGCTCAAACACCCCTATTATATAGGCAAGCGACGTATCCTTGAAAAGAGCGATAAACTGTCCCACGATGGCGGGAATCATCATCTTGAGCGCCTGCGGAAGGATCACTCGACGCATCGCCTTGAAATAGTTCAATCCCGATGCCGTTGCCGCTTCCATCTGTCCCGGGGGAATAGCCTTTACACCGGCACGAACAATCTCAGCCAGATATGCACCCGAAAATATCGTGAACGCTATCGTTGCACTCCAGAAGACATCTATCTGCATTCCTGTTATAATGGGAGAAAAGAAATATATCCAGAATATCACCATGATAAGCGGGTTTCCACGTATAAGCTCTATATAGAGAACGCTGGGAGTGCTTATCAGAGGGCTTTTACTCAGGCGCCCCAGACCCACCGCCAGACCGATGGCGAAGCTGGCAGTAAGCGCAATAAAGGCCAGAACTATGCTGAGGGAAAGTCCTCCAAGACCGTAAAAGATCTCACCACCCAATCCATGCGGGAATGTCCATATCAGGAGCGAACGGAAGTTGTCGAATATGACGTCCCAGTTAAAACCATAGATCCCGTATCCCAAAGCAATGAGCAGAGCAAATAACAGCAGGAGAAATGTTGCTTTCCCTGCCATGGAAAGAACACCTAATAAACGTTCCAGCCACTGAGCCCCGCTGGATATATAAGTGGTTTCCACTTCCAGTGATTCATCTCTCTCCGGCCTCAAACATCCGGCAACCCATCGCAGACCTTTGGCGACACACGACACCAGAAGCAAAGCAGGCCTTACCATAAGGCCAAGTGCCTTATCCAAGAGACTCAGTTTTTTCTCTTTCCCCACCTCCAGATGGTGATTTACGCTGTTCATCAGTACACTAATAATCAGGGAGAGACTGAGGTAGATGACCGTAGCCGCAGTGGTGGCTTCAAACCCCCGAAAGGTAAAAGACTCAATCTGCTGTGCCTGCCAGCAGAGATCAGCTACTCCTATGGTCATAGCAAGTGAGGAATTCTTCATGTTATTTAGAAGCTCACTTCCAAGAGGGGGCATAATTATGCGAAAGGCCTGGGGCAAGATGACAAAACGTAGCGCCTGAACTCTGCTGAGTCCGGATGAAGATGCAGCTTCCAGGTGGCCCTTTGGAATGGCCTGTATACCCGCGCGTACTATCTCGGCAATGAAGGCGGTGGTATAGATAGCAAGACCACCGGTAGCGGCTATCAATTCATAGTTATGGTCGTATAAGAATTCGCGCACCGCATCCGGTAAACCCAGGGGAAAAGCAAAATACCAGAAAAAGAGTTGTACCAGGAGAGGTGTGTTACGGAAAAACTCCACATATGCCGTAGCGAACCAGTAGAGAGGCTTGAAGGTGGAAAGACGCGCTATACCGAAGAATGTACCCAACAAAAGAGAAATAACAGTACTTATCAAAGAGATTTCTATTGTAAGCAGGAGACCGCGCAGTAACCAGACACCGAAGACCTCCTGATAGGTGGGATTCATCTCCCAGAGCACAGCCCAGTGAAAATCATATCCGAAATCAATGTGCGTAAAGAAAAGATATATGGCAAGGGCTATCCCGGCCACTATCACAAATTGTTGAACCTGGCGTTTCCAAGGTTCCATCATTCTCACGTTCGCTTTCTAAGGGGAGGACAACACAAAAAAACTGCGGCCCGAACAGCTCCCGGGCCGCAGTTCCCGTCACTTAAAACAAACATTAATTTTTATGGCCACATCTCAATCTTTTCAGTCATCGGGAAGTAATAAGGTGTATCAGCACCATACCACTTATTATATATCTTCATGTAGGTACCGTCCTTCCACATGTCCTGGATAGCGAAGTTGACGGCATCACGCCAGTCACTGTCATTCTCAGGGAGTCCGATGCCATAGGGTTCATCGCTGAAGAAATCACCGACAAGTTCATATTTGCCCGGTTCCTTCGCGGCATAGCCGATGAGTATCGTGCTGTCAGTCGCCCAGCCAGCTACCTTGCCCTGCTGCAACGCCAGGAAACATGAGGGCTCATCCTGAAAGCTGATAACTTTAGGTTTCTTGTCACCCAGCGATTTCAGGAGATTGACGGCATTTTTCTCACTGGTTGTACCCTGCATGGATGCCAGCTTTTTCCCCACAAAATCCTTGTGGCTTTTGTATTTGCCCTTTTTGGCCAGTATTTTCTCTCCATCGAAGAAATAGGTTATGGAGAAATCGATCGTCTTATCCCGCTCACGTTTGTGGGTCATATTGGCGGTGCTCATATCGACCCGTCCCGATGTCAGAAACGAGATACGGGTTTTGTTGTTCAGCTTGGTTTTTTCCATTTTGAGTTCTTTGCCCATCGATTGACCGATACGCTTTATCACTTCCGAAGCTATATCGACATCGAATCCAACCCATTCATTCTTGTCGTTAAAATACGCCGCGGGAATGCTATTGTACATCAGACCCGCTTTAACAACACCCGCTTTCTTGACCTTGTCATAAGTGGACCCCGCGAAGCAGATACACGGTACAAGCATAAATACCACAGCCAGCGCTAATACAGACTTCCATACTCTCTTCATCGAATAACCTCCCCTGTTAAAGTAGTTAACAAAACACCCCCCGATACTGATGCTTCTCGCTACGGGAGATACACCCACCCATTAATGCTTTAAAATCTTACTCAAAAAGAGCTTTGTGCGTTCACTCTGCGGGCGATAAAAAAAATCGTCCGGTGTTGCCTCTTCAATTATCTGCCCCTCATCCATAAAGACCACTCTGTCGGCTACCTCACGGGCAAACCCCATTTCATGTGTAACAACTATCATTGTCATGCCTTCCCGCGCCAGACTGCGCATGACATCCAGAACCTCATTTATCATCTCCGGATCCAGCGCCGATGTGGGCTCATCAAAGAGCATGATCTTGGGTTGCATAGCAAGCCCGCGCGCAATGGCCACACGCTGCTGCTGCCCTCCCGACAACTGGGCAGGATATGAATAGGCCTTCTCACGAATGCCAACTCTTTCCAGTTGCTGAAGACCAAGCGCCTCGGCTTCTTCCGCTTTGGTTTTTCTGACATTGATGGGAGCGAGTGTTATGTTCTGGAGGGCAGTCATATGGGGATAGAGGTTAAACTGCTGGAAAACAAACCCTATCTCAGCCCTTAGATGGGTGAGGTTTATACGGTTGTCATGTATGGGTATGTTGTCAACAACAATCTCACCGTCTTGTATTGGTTCCAGCTTGTTTATACATCTGATAAGAGTACTTTTCCCCGATCCGCTCGGACCGCATACGACAACCACTTCTCCCGCAGCTACATGAAAATTGATACCGCTAAGGACGTGAAATTTTCCGAACCACTTATTCACGTTTTTAAATGCAATCATTGTAAAATGCTCCTAACACGTAATTTATAGCTTATACTTTCCGGAATTCATATTGTCAATAGCGAAAAGTTCATGAATCATGTTTTGATTATTGGAATCACCTGTACGAAAAATTGTCTGTTTTGGCTATTGACAAAACACTGTTATCTTACTATCCTGAAACAGCGTGATTGTGATTAAAATGCCTTGTAAATCCCGACTCGTCGGGGCTGCCACAAAGACACGAAAAAATAAAAAGTAGAGCTTTTTGAGAAAATGAAAAATCTGGACCCATCCAAGATAGCAATCATTGGACCCGGAAGACTTGGAACCGCTTTTGCCTACAAGTTCGGACGCGATGGGAAAGATATAACCATATATTATCACGACGCCGAAATATGCAGAGAAATCAATCAAACTCATTTAAACCCCAGGCACCTTACAGAAGATCTCGCGAAGATGTCGGGGGGCATGGAAAACATCCCCAGATTATCGGGGGTCACGGCAACAAATGACTTGGAAAAGGTTGTTGAGGAAAACGATTTTATCATACTTTCGATAACCATGAACAGACTCCGAGAATTGTTAGATTATATAAAACCTCTGATAGCGAAAAAGAAGGGCGGGACATGTCTGGTATCTCCGATAAAAGGCCTGGCTTCAAACGAAAAGACCCGTGAACTTATAACGCCATCTCAGATGATAAAAAGCCATCTCTTCGACCTTAAACACAAATTTGATGTTATCTGTATCGGCGGACCGTTCTTCGATGTAGATATAGCGACAGGCAGACCGGTATGCGTGACTGTGGCGGGTGATAAACACGTGGCAAAATTTTTTAATCTCAACTTCCTCAGGCTGAACCGCAGGGAGTTAAACTCCTATTATAATTTTGATGTTGTAGGCATTGAGGCATGCGGAGCCCTGAAAAACATCATAGCGAACATAAAAGGAGCCGCCGATTGTCTGAACCTGGGAAGTTCCCTGCCCGGAACCATATTCGCGAGATCCGGCGTTGAGATAAGGGCTCTGGTAAAGTTGCTGGGGGGAAGCTTTCAGGCATTCCACAGCCAGGCCGGCGTGGGTGACATGTATGTCACCGTTTCATCGGAAGCCAGCAAAAATTATAGATATGGCAAGTATTTCTACGAATTATTTGATGGCAATTCCATAGAAACAAGCATCAATGCCCTGAAAAGGATAGATGGAACTCCAGAAGGACCAAATACAATAAGGAGTGTATACAGGTATCTGGAAAAGAAAAATATGTACAGTCCCCTCTTCCACTGCGCCTACAAAATATTCCACGAAGAAACAAACAAAGATGAAATAAAGGAACATGTCATACAGGCCTGCCAGTTTGATAAAAGAAACAAGGAATACATAGGCCCCTTTTCAAAACTGCTGTACAGGATATTCCCCAATATCTGGTACAGAAGGCATAAGGGATTCCTGTCCAAGTTCGACTTCCGGCGTCCGTCGAGATAGTCAAGAAACTGTCCCGATGAATCTGACTGCATCTCTTCTTGACAACGGATTTACGGCAAGCGTATGATCTTGAAATCGAACCCTCAATATGCTAATCATTAACCATGCCTGTCTATGAATACAAAGCCCTTGACATCAGAGGGAAAAATCTAAAGGGTATCATCAATGCCGAGAGCATATCCACGGCAAGACAGAGACTGAGGGAGACCAGCCTTTTCCCTTTTGACCTGAGGGAAACATCGGCGGGAGAAAAAGATAAAACACAAGCCGGCAGGTCGGCCGGCGCCTTTCTTCTTAAGAGAGTCGGCCTGCGGGAAGTCTCCATTATGACAAGACAACTTGCCACCCTGCTGAGCGCGGGTCTTCCTCTGGTCTCTTCACTGGAAGCGCTCACCTCTCAGACAAACAACCCCCGGCTGAAGAAAACCCTGGCACAGATAAAAGAAGAAATAAATGAAGGCAGTGACCTTGCCCGGAGTATTTCACATTATCCCAAGATTTTTTCGCAATTCTACATCAATATGGTAAGAGCGGGTGAGGCCTCCGGGGCACTCGATATCGTACTGGAAAGACTGGCCGATTTCAATGAAAGCCAACAGGCGCTCCGAGGGAGAGTGAAGGCCGCCCTTGCCTACCCCCTGTTCATGTTTCTTATCGGCAGCGGTGTCCTTTTCTTCCTGACAACCTTTATCGTACCAAAAATTACAGGCATATTTAGCGAGATGCACCAGACACTCCCCGGAATAACTGTTTTTCTCATCTCTGTAAGCGGTTTTCTGAAATCCTTCTGGATAGCAATCCTCCTGATCGTTATCGGAACTTTTGCAACATTGAATTATCTGTTTACGAAAACGATCAGGGGGCAGTATATCCGGGATAGAATCAAGCTGAAAATACCGCTCTTTGGACCCCTGATTCATAAGATGGCCGTGGCGCGTTTCAGCCGAACCCTCGGCACGCTCCTGCAAAGCGGTGTTCCGATGCTTACAGCTCTTTCCATAGTAAAGAATGTCGTCAACAACAGGCTGATTGCGGACGCTATTGCCGAAGCATCCAGAGATGTTGAGGAAGGTCAAAGCCTGTCGGCAACACTATTAAGAAGCGGATTTTTCCCCCCCATTGCCACTCAGATGATATCGGCAGGTGAGCATAGTGGAATGCTGGAGAAAATGCTCTACAAGATTGCCGACAGTCTCGAAAACGAGGTGGAATCGGATATAACAACGCTGACATCCATGCTTGAACCTGTTATGATCCTGGTTATGGGTCTGCTGATCGGTTTTATTGTTATTTCCATACTGCTGCCGATTTTTGAGATGAATCAGTTGATACGATAGAAAATTGACAAACTCGTAAAAAACTCCGCTATGCCCCGATGAATCGGGACATTATAATTGCAAGTAACTTGCGTTATTTAAATTCGTGTATTACTTGGCATATATTAAGAAGTATCAATAAGTTATGGTGATTTTGTAAATTCTAGTTACTTGGAAGTC
>JAGGXJ010000140.1 GCA_021163105.1 Syntrophobacterales bacterium | reverse complement strand
CCCCCACGTCTTTTCTCAGGCTGCAGCGAGCTCTTTATATGGGACTTATCCATTCCCTGAACGATTTCTACGTTATTGCCCGTGCCATATTAGTTAAAAGTGAGCGGTATTTCGACGTGTATGATCAGTTGTTCGCGCACCACTTTGAAGGTGTGGAGTTGCCGGATATCAGCGATATAGAGCTCAGCGAAATGGCAAAGCTGCTCTTGGAAGAGTGGTTGGAAAATCCGGCCGATGTTGCCGCAGCTCTCGGCGTAGATGAAAAAGATCTGAACAAACTTACCCCTGAAGAGCTGGAAAAGTATTTTCTCGATCGTCTCAAGGAACAGACCGAAGCACATCACGGGGGGCACAAGTGGATAGGCACTGGGGGTACCTCTCCTGTGGGACATTCCGGTTATCATCCCGGAGGGATGCGTGTCGGGGGTATTTCACGAAATAAATCGGCCACAAAGGTAGCCCTCGATCGACGTTACAGAGATTATTCCCAGGAAGGCCCCCTGACACGGTCACAGATGGGAGAGGCATTGAAAAGGCTCCGTCGGATGGTGCCTGCCGGACCTGTGGATGTGGTCAATGTACAGAAGACGATTTATCAAACCATGCGAAATGCCGGTGAGATAGAGATCGTCTTTGACCGTCGCCTCGCGGACCGGCTGAAGGTTATCCTGATGATAGACAACGGCGGATGGTCCATGGATCCCTATATTCCGCTGGTGCAGACGCTTTTTGATTATACAAGGAATCAGTTCAAGGACCTCAAGACCTATTTCTTCCACAATACTATCTACGACAGGGTCTGGTCAGATGCGGCCAGATACCGCAATCCGGAATTTGTCACAGACCTCATAAAAAAGGATCCTGAAACGAGGATAGTTATCGTGGGCGATGCCAGCATGGCGCCTTACGAGCTGATGGCTGAGGGGGGCTCTATCTATTTCGGAGAAAGAAAGAAGAGAACCCCCAGCATTGAAAATCTCCGGTTTCTTTCTCAAACCTTTCGCCACTGCGTCTGGCTTAACCCGCATTCAAAATACGCGTGGGCGAATACATGGACTACCGATATTATACGGAAGGTATTTCCCATGTTCGAGCTTACTCTGGATGGGCTGGACGGTGCCGTGAGCCATCTGATGTCGCGGAATTAGGTATCTTCCATATCCTGGAAATACTCGGCGATATTTTCACAATGGTCGGAAATCCGTTCGAGATTCATCAGCATCTCCACGAAAATCGGACCGGCCTCCGCGTGGCAGAGCTCCTTGCAATACCGTTCGAGATGCCTTTCTCTGGCCTCTTTCACCTCAAGATTAATCTTCTGTTCCCTCTGGATAATCCAGCTTATTATTTCCCTGTCATCCCTGTCAATCATGGCCACCGCGTCTTCGATATTTCTGGTCACCAGATCCTCTATTACCTTCAGATCCTCCATCGCCGCCTCGGAAAAGACTATTTCTCTCCGATGTTTGCGTTCGGATAATTCAGAAATGTTTACCGCGTGATCCGCCATTCTCTCTATATCATCAACCATCGAGGAGAACAAAAAGAGTCTCTTGAACATCTCAGGAGAAACCGGACCCCTGGAAATCTTGTAGAGATAATTACCTATCTCCCTCTGCAGATTGTCAACCACAAGTTCAATATAGTTGATGTCATTCCTGTTTCTTTCCCTGAAATCCCGTATAAGACCAATAGCCTTGGTAAACATTTTCTGCGCGAGCATGATTTCTCTTTGCAGTTCCTTTCTCGCGCAATTAAGAGCGGTCTCTGTCTGTAACAGGAGTCTCTCATCAAGAAATTCCGGCCACATGGATATGCTTTCTCCCTTTCCAGGCATAACTCTCTCAATGAAACGGGAAAATGGCCCAAGGAAGGGGCTAAAAACAATGGCAAGGGCAAGGTTGAAGAAAAAGTGCGCGTAGGCGATCTGCTGGGGTATATCCTGCGTTATACCTTCAAGGAAACGTATGAAAAAGGGAAGAATTGCCATAAAGAATACGACACCGAAGAATTTGAAAAGGAAATGAGAAACAGCGCATCTCTTCCCATCAATGTTCGCAACTATGCCGGCAAAAAGAGCTGTTGCCGACGTGCCGAGATTTGACCCGAGGATTATCGGAAGGGAACCGTCTATAGTGACCAGACTGTGCTGGGCAAGAATCGCGAGGGTGGCAATGGGAATGGCGGAAGATTGTATGATAGCGGTCAGGATAAAACCTATAAAGACACCTAAAAAAGGATTCCGGAGTTCCTGACAGAAAGATACAAAGGCAGGGCTGGCCTTCAACGGTCCGGTTGCCTGGGACACAAGAAGCAGACCAAAAAACATAAAACCGAAAAAGAAGACAGCCTCTCCCGCGGATCGCCATTTTCCTCTTCCGCCAAGCCACACAGCACTGCCGATAATAATGAGGAGGGGCGATATGTCGGTAACCTTCCAGACAACCAGCTGGACGGTGAGGGCCGTACCGATGTCAGAGCCGAGAATGATGCCTAATGAATGGTAAAAACTTATCAGGCCGGCGCTGACCAGACCAACGGTTAGAGCAGTTGTTGCCGAACTGCTCTGGAACAGAATTGTCGAAATGATCCCGGTTACTATCCCGTAGACAGGTTTTTTGACTGAAAGACTGAAGTACTCGCGTATTCTGATATTCGTAAAGTTTTGCTGGACGGTTTTGCTCAGCTTCAGCATCCCGAACAGGAACAGGATAATCCCGGTGGAGAAAATCATAACGTTCTGGAACATACGCGGACCTCACGTGTGCTTGAAGTTGCGGGATGATAATCACTTAGACTGACTGTCTTTTTTGTAACACAATGATTTTTTGTTGGGAAGCTTTTATTGATGCACCCGTAAAAAGTCAAGATCAGCGTATCTGTCATTTCGACCGCAGGGAGAAATCTTATATTTACAAGGTGTTACGCCGTAAAGATTTCTCGTCCCGACCCGTCGGGATGACAACTTGAGGAGATTTTTTACGAGGTCGTCTTTATTAGATGAATAGAAATACTTTTAAAGAATCTGATTAAGAAATATCTTGGTGCGTTCCTGTATGGGGTTTTTAAAGAAGTGTTCGGGCGTTCCTTCCTCTATGATCGCCCCGTAATCCATGAATATAATCCTGTCCGCCACTTCCCGAGCAAAGCCCATCTCGTGTGTGACCACTATCATGGTTATTCCTTCCTTCGCCAGTTTTACCATGACGTCGAGAACTTCTCCTATCATCTCAGGGTCCAATGCTGATGTGGGTTCATCAAAGAGCATTATCTTGGGTTTCATAGCCAGCGCCCTCGCGATGGCGACACGCTG
>JAGGXJ010000130.1 GCA_021163105.1 Syntrophobacterales bacterium | reverse complement strand
TTACAAAATCACCATAACTTATTGATACTTCTTAATATATGCCAAGTAATACACGAATTTAAATAACGCAAGTTACTTGCAATTATAATGTCCCGATTCATCGGGGCATAGCGGAGCTTTTTACGAATCCATCAAGAATTAATCGAAAATGATGGTCTTTGAACCATAAACCAGTATCCGGTGTTCCAAATGGAGCCTGACCGCCTTCGCGAGGATGGTTCTTTCCAGGTCTTTCCCTTTGAGTTTCATATTGTCCACCGAATCCTTGTGCGTGATCTTTATAACATCCTGCGCAATTATAGGCCCTTCGTCCAGCGTTTCCGTAACATAATGGCTGGTAGCGCCTATAATCTTCACTCCCCTGTCATACGCCTGCTGATAGGGATCGCCACCCGCGAAAGCCGGTAGAAACGAGTGGTGTATATTGATTATCCTGCCATGATATCTGCCTGCAAACTCCCCGCTTAATATCTGCATGTAGCGAGCCAGAACAATCAGGTCTATTCCTTCTTTCTCCAATTCGGCAATCTCTTTCTTTTCCTGATCCATCTTGTTTTCCGCTGTAATTGGATAATATCTGTAGGCAAGACCAAAATGATCGGCCAGCGGTTTCATATCGAGATGATTGCTTATTACGAGGGGTATTTCCGCCCTGAATTCCCCCATCTGGTGTCTCAGTATGAGATCGTGAAAACAGTAGAGATGCCTGGAAACAAATATTGCCATTTTCGGCATATAATCGGAAAAATGTATATTCCATCTCATTCCGAACCTCTCCACAAGTGGTGTGATCGCATCCTTCAACTCGTCGCGGGCAATGGTAAATTCCTCCATATCCCATTCCACCCGCATGAACAGCATATTTTCAGGTTGAACCGAATACTGGGCGGCAGCCAGTATATTGCCATTGTGCTTTGAGATAAAGTTGGATATCCCCGCCACAATCCCTTTTTGATCGGGGCAGGACAGCAGCAGTATGGCCGTTGTTTTTTCCATGATTTATAACTCCCTCCTGAAGGATTCTGTCCATATATGAAAATAGCCCTTCAAGTCAAGAAAGGTTTGCCAAAACGAGATGGTGTGATATAACGTCCCACGATTATCCGAAGAAAAGAACGAAAGATGTTTTTATATCACATAAACAGGAGCGCCGGATGAATCTGGTGGAAAAAATCGATCTGCCCAACAATCTGGTTTTACAGGTGTGGGACAAATCACGTGCTATCGCCTCCGACACCACAAAGATTGAACTGCGCATAGTAATAGACGTAGAGGTCAAGGAAGAATATTTCAGTGATCCTGAACATTTTAAACAGGTTGTAACGGTATTCGGCCAGGAGATATCTTACGAATACGCGAAAGAGAGAACATTCGTCAGCGCATCTGACAGCAAAAGGGTTTTCGATGAACTGCTGGATGATTTCATGAGAAACTCGTTTCCCTATATATCGAGAACCGATTTCCCCGCACGTTTCGCCATATCGAAGCTGCGTGATATCCGGCAACACCCCTACAGGTATCGTGATATCCTGGGAGAAACAGGCCTCTGAGGAGTCAGGAGTAATCCCTACTCTTTTCAGCACTGTCGATCCTATCAAATTTCTAAACTGGAGATGTAAAATGAAAAGAAAAGTTTCTGTAATCGGTGCCGGTTTTGTGGGCACAATGACTGCCCAGAGAATTGTTGAAAAAAATCTGGCCGATGTTGTTCTGTTGGATATTGTTGAAGGTCTCCCGCAGGGAAAAGCCCTCGACATAATGCAGTCAGCTCCTGTCGAGGGATTCGACAGGAAAATAACCGGCTCCAACAACTTTGCCGAGACCGGACATTCGGATATCGTGGTTTTTACCGCCGGTTTCGCAAGAATACCCGGTATGAGCAGAGAAGAGCTCGCACTGAAAAATGGAGGCATAGTAAAATCCGTTGTGGAAACAGTCGCGAGTCATGCTCCGGATTGTATCATCATCATGGTTACAAATCCGCTCGATGTCATGACACACCTTGCCTGGAAGTCATCGGGATTCCCGGCGGAAAAAGTCATGGGAATGGGAGGCATACTTGATACCGCGAGATACAGGGCTTTTCTCGCTGAAGAGCTGAATATATCGGCTGGAAATATAGAAACCCTGGTGCTGGGAAGCCACGGGGACAGCATGGTACCGGTAGATACTCATACCACTGCGGGGGGTATCCCCGTAAGCCGGCTTATAGAGAAGAAACGACTCGACGCTATTATTGAAAGGACAAAGAACGGGGGGGCCGAAATTGTAAATTTTCTCAAATCGGGCAGCGCCTGGCATGCCCCTTCGTCGGCCGCGGCCGCCATGGTGGAAGCGATACTGAACGACAGCAACAGGATTTTTCCTGTTTCAGCATATTTGACAGGGCAGTACGGCATCGAGGATGTGCATATCGGCGTTCCGGTAAAACTGTGTGCATCCGGAATCGAGGAAATATACGAGATAGCCCTTTCTGATAAAGAGCTGGAAGGTCTGAAACGGTCTGCCGGAGCGGTCAGCAAAACGTTTAAAAACTTGAAAATCTAATGAACTATTCATCCATTGAAGAACTTCTTCCCCTTGTTCAGAAACCGGGCAGGTATATAGGGGGAGAGATAAATTCCATAAAAAAAGACCGGGAGAAATGTAGTCTGACCTTCGCCCTTGCCTTTCCCGACACCTATGAAATAGGCATGTCGCATCTCGGTCTGCAGATTTTCTATTCCATTCTGAATAATGAACCGGAGATAGCGGCAGAGAGATTTTACGCTCCCTGGCCAGACATGGAATCTCTGATGAGAGAAAACGGAATTCCCCTTGCCTCTCTCGAATCTTCCACTCCCCTTTCCGGATTCGACATCGTCGGATTTTCATTGCAGTATGAGCTGTCTTACACAAACGTTCTGAACATGCTGGATCTCGGTAGCGTGCCGATATATTCCAGAGACAGGAAAGAAGATGCACCCATAATAATCGCGGGGGGACCCTCTGTCTTTAATCCCGGGCCGGTGATGCCCTTCTTCGACGCGTTTGTCATAGGAGAGGGAGAAGAGGTGATACTGGAAATCTCCCGCGCTATGATCAGCGGTAAAGAAAAAAAGACTGAACGCGCCGGCCTGTTAAATCTTCTCGCGGAGATTGACGGGGTCTGGGTCCCTCCCCTGCACGGCATGGAGAAGAAAATAACAAAAAGAGTTGTGGCAGATCTGGAAAAATGGCGCTCTCCATCCAAACCTATCGTACCCCTCGTCAAGACAGTACACGACAGGACAACTATGGAAATAGCGAGGGGATGTACCCGCGGATGCCGCTTTTGCCAGCCGGGAATGGTCTGGAGACCGGTAAGGGAGAGATCTATCGGCGCACTGGAAAAGATGGCGGAAAAAATGCTCTCTTCAACGGGGCATAACGAGATTTCTCTTTTATCCCTTAGTTCCGGCGATTATTCTCATATTGAACAGCTCCTCACATCCCTCATGAATCAGTATTACGAAAAGAGGGTGGCCCTGGCCCTCCCCTCCATGAGGGTGGAAACCCTCACCGAAAAATTGATCGAGCAGATAAAAAGAGTGCGTAAGACAAGCTTCACGCTCGCTCCGGAGGCTGGTACGCAGAGATTGCGAGATGTGATAAACAAGGGCAATACCGAAGAAGCCCTGCTCGCCACCGTTCGAAAGGTGTTCGACGCCGGATGGAAATCCATCAAGCTCTATTTCATGATCGGGTTGCCGTCAGAAACACAGGAAGACCTCGAAGGGATTGTCGATCTCGCCTATAAGGTGCTCAGAGAAGGGGGAAACAGACGGCAGGTTACCGTCAGCATTTCCACCTTTATACCGAAACCGTTCACCCCTTTCCAGTGGCAAAGGCAGATAACCATCGACGAGACAAAGGAAAAACAGGATTTCCTCAAGAAAAATATCCGGCACAAAAACCTGAAGCTCAAGTGGCATGACAGGGAAATGAGCTTTCTGGAAGGCCTGATAACAAGGGGAGATGAAAAGATAAGTAATCTCGTGGCGAAGGCTTTTCATTCGGGATGCCGTTTCGATGGATGGAGTGACCGGTTTCAATTCGATATATGGAAAGGGGCGATCGATGATCTGGGGATAAAGACAGATGATTATTTAGGGGAAAGGAATATGGAAGACTCACTCCCCTGGGATAATATCGATTGCGGTATAACAAAAGAGTTCTTAGCGGAAGAGTATGAAAAATCCCTGAACGCGGAACTTACAGAAGATTGCCGGTCTGCCGGGTGTTATCAGTGCGGGGCATGTTCGGGAAATATAAGGATTATCGAGGCCGGAAAGCCGCACACTACGCCCTCCCGGGAATCTGTTCCTTTCCCCCGTGAAGCAGAAATCACCCGGCTCAGAATAAGATTTGCCAAGCAGGGAAAAGCCGGGATGTTGTCGCACCTGGAACTGTCTTCTTCTATCGTGCGGGCGATAAACATAAGCGGATTCGTCTTCACGTTTTCAGAGGGGTTTCACCCGCATCCGAAGATATCCTTTCCCTACGCCCTTCCGGTTGGTGTAGAAAGCCTGTGTGAATACGTTGACATCCAGCTTCGTGAATACAGTGGCTCCCCGAAAGATTTCACCACCGGAGTGAATTCCTGTCTGCCTTCGGGAATAGAGATTCTGAGCGCCGAGATGATTTTTCCTCATACCATATCGCTGTCCAATCTGATTGAGGGGTTTGACTATGAAATCCACCTGCCGCCCGCACCCATTTCATTCAATGATTCGGCTCCGGATGAAAAGATAAAGACATTCCTCAAATCGGACACATTTATGATCCCCAGATACAAAAAGGGGGCCATCGTTACAAAAGACATACGTCCGCTGGTAGATTCCATTGCTCTCGACACGAAGAAGGCTGTAATCTCCATGTCCGTGCGTTTTGACCCCGGCGGAGGAATCAAACCGCTGGAGATACTGACACAGGTTGCCGGATTCGACGATGAATACGCGAAGAGGGCAAGAATCATAAAGACAGGAATCAAACGCAGAGAATAACTTAAAACTTGAAAAGAGAGATTAATGCCAAAAGAAATCATTTTTAACTGCACCGAATACGAAACAAGAATCGCCATACTGGAAGACCGCGTGCTCTCTAATTTCTATATGGAAAGGGTCGATGAAAGATCCATAGCGGGAAACATATATAAAGGTAAGGTGGTTCGCGTACTTCCGGGCATACAGGCCGCGTTTGTGGATATAGGGCTTGAACGGAGCGCCTTTCTGTATGTGGCTGATATCTATGATGAAACATCTGGGATAGACTTTTTAACAAGTGGAGATGACGATCCCATAGAATATGAAAAGAGGAGGCATCCGGAGCAATACACCCATCCCATAGAGAACATATTGAGGGAAGGACAGGAGATCCTTGTTCAGGTATCCAAAGAACCTCTGGGGAGCAAAGGGGCGAGAGTCACCACACATATCTCCCTCGCGGGGAGAAACATCGTCTCTATGCCTACGTCTTATCATACAGGCATATCAAGAAAAATTATAGATGAACAGGAACGGGAACGACTGCGGACGATCATTGAAAAGCTGCGTCCGGAAAACCATGGCTATATCGCGCGAACCGTAAGCGAGGGAAAAAGAGAAGACGAACTAAAGAGTGATTTCGACTATCTTTCCAAACTGTGGAACACCATCAGGGAAAAGCGGCAACGCACAGGCGCCCCGGGACTTGTGCACAGGGAATTGAGCATGACACTACGCGCGATTCGCGATTTTTATACGGAAGATGTGGAAAGGATTATTGTAGATTCAGAAAAAGAATATCAGAAACTAACCGATTTCATGGATAACTTTATGCCTTATATGAAACACTCAATCGATCTTTATAAAAACAATATCCCCATCTTCGATCATTTTGATATTGAGCTGGACATCGGCAAAATGCTTAACTGGAAAGTTTGGATGAAATCGGGGGGGGTATATAGTTATAGAAGAAACTGAGGCGCTGTGCGCGATAGATGTGAACACGGGCAAATATGTCGGCAAGAGAAACATGGAGGAGACTATCCTCAAAACAAATATGGAAGCCGTAAAGGAGATCGCCTATCAACTCCGCATAAGGAACATCGGTGGAATTATCATCATTGATTTCATAGATATGGAGATTGAGGCAAACCGCGAAAGGGTATTTGATGCCCTCAAAGTGGAGATGGAAGAAGACAGAAACCGGACCAGCGTGCAGAAGATATCAGAGATCGGTCTGATTGAGATGACCCGCCAGAGGAGAAGAAAGAGCCTCAGAGAGACAATGTGCGAGACATGTCCCTACTGTGGAGGCAGAGGAACTGTTAAATCCGGCACAAGTGTATGTCACAAGATATTCAGAGAACTGGAAAGAGAAGCCGTCTATAATATCGCGGGGACACTCTGTGTGCTTGTTCATCCGGAAGTGGAGAAACTCCTTCTGGAAAACGAGAGTGATACACTAAGAAGCCTGGAAAAAAGACTGGACAGAAAAATCCTGGTAGAAACAGGCAGCGACCTGCACCGGGAAAATTTCGAGATAATACCGGTGCAATAAGGCGGATTAATCCCTTTTCCTAACCCGAACAAGCCGGGATTAAAGAAGATATGTCCCCACCTGTTTCACACGCGGTTTTTCGAATTCTTCCCCCTCTGATCGACTGTTGTAAAGCTTAATCTCAATCACTGGAAGGAAGTTTGATGCCCTTCAACTTATCACCGAGTCCCTTTGGGAAAGAAAATCCTCCACTATTTCCCTCATCAGATCCGGCGAACATTTCCATCATATTTCCAACCTTCTTATAGCCGCCGGGAATCTCGAAAAGCTTTTTGGACTGGCGGCCTTTCTTGATGTTTCTCAATTCGGTAACACTCCCGTCTTCCATCCTGGTGCGAACAGGCATATCCAGTTTCTTGGAAATCCATACGATAGAGCGGCTTTTACTTTTAAAGCCCATGACTTCAACAACCATTTCAACAGACTTTTTGCGACATTTAAACCCATTGACCGTTTCGGTTCCCAGATCTTTTTCGGTTTTTGATTTGATCGCCCCCTTGCCCATGTTTTTCCATTCATCCTCATTCAAGGGCCGTTCAAAATATTTCTTGTCCACGGGATTTAACATCCACTGAAGCTTACGATCCATGCGCATAATCATTATCATATTGCCTTTGCCCTGTGGAGAGCGCATTTCCATACGTACCTTCTCGGGGGTTACATATATTTTCCCCTTATTTTCAATCTTACCGTTGGGCGCAAGAGTCACCTGATCAGCTGAGAACTTTTTCAGCTTGTCGGCATGAGCAGATCCTGTCGATATAAACATTACAGACATAACAATAAGGCATGATAACAACCACCATCTCTTTCCAATAAACATGTTTAATCCTCCTTCGTCTCTGTGTGTAATTTAGAATCTGCCCGTTAGTTACGGGATGGGCAATGCTTAATTTTGAATGTTGAATTTTTAATTCTTGCTGCGTTTCTGCGTATAGCACAAAAGGGTAAACATATCTCCATATATTTGTTGATTTTGCGTCTGTATCACTATATCTGTCCCTCTGAACCTGCCATGAAAATATTAATTGTTTCCATAAACTCAAAATTTAACATTTATATATTGACAAACGACGCAATATTCTTATAATAGGCGATTCTAATTTAACTAGATAAGGATTTGGACTATGTACGCAGTTATAAAGACCGGAGGAAAACAATACAAGGTTTCAGTGGGAGATATTCTGAACTTTGAAAAGGTTGAAGGCGATAAGGGTGATACCGTTTCTTTCGACGAGGTGCTGCTGGTTTCTAAGGATGAAGATGTCAGGGTAGGAACACCATTTGTTGAAGGCGCAAAGGTCGTCGGCGAGATTATCTCACAGACCAGGGGTCCCAAAATCACCGTGTTCAAGATGAAGAGAAGAAAAGGATACAGTAAAAAGACAGGACACCGACAGGATCTGACAAACCTTAAGATCAAAGAAATTGTTGTTTAATGGAGGAAAGTTGAATGGCTCACAAGAAAGGCCAGGGAAGTTCGCGTAATGGAAGAGACAGTCAGGCGCAGAGGCGCGGAGTTAAGGCATACGGCGGGCAGATCGTATCTGCCGGCTCTATCATAATACGTCAGCTTGGGACAAGGGTACACCCGGGAAACAATGTCGGAATGGGCAAAGATTACACCCTCTTTTCCAAGATTGACGGAACGGTAAAGTTTGAGCGGAAAGACAGAGACAGAAAGAAGGTAAGCGTATACGCCTCCTGAGATTCTCTTTTCTTGTCTCCTGTCGATGTAATAATTCTAAAGAAGGTGTTAGCGCCCACAGGCTAACACCTTTTTTAGTTTTCATTCGGGAATGATTCTTTCTCATTTCCGGACGGTTACTGGTTGATGGCATCGTAAAAACTCTCCATCTACTGCGTTGCAGCGTTTTTTAAAGACCTCGACATACCATTATGTATGCCCTCGCCCTTTAAAAAACAGCACGCCTTGTATATGGAGCTTTTTACTTAGTCATCTTGTATTCCCAAATTAGATTTTTTACGAGTACATCCTGGTTGTATTTTCCATGAAATTTGTTGACGAAGCAAAGATATATATAAAGTCCGGTGATGGAGGACAGGGCTGCGTAAGCTTCAGGAGGGAAAAGTTTGTTCCCCGCGGAGGCCCCAATGGAGGAGACGGCGGCAAGGGGGGAGATATCATCGCCGTCGCGTCCCGCAGCCATAGAACTCTGCTGGACATGAAGTTCAACCAGCATCACGTGGCAAAGCGGGGAGGACCGGGAGAGGGAAGCAACAAAACAGGCAGAAACAGCAGTGATGTTGAGATAACCGTTCCCGTGGGCACAATCATCAGAGACATGGAAACAGAAGAGCTGCTGGCGGATATGACCGGGGACGGTCAAAGAGTAATCATAGCAAGAGGCGGTATCGGGGGAAGAGGAAACGCCAGATTCAAGACCTCCACAAGCAGGGCGCCCCGCTATGCGCAAAAAGGTCTCCCGGGAGAAGAAAGAACTATCAGCCTTGAGCTGAAGCTTATCGCCGATGTGGGAACTGTGGGATTTCCGAATGTGGGCAAGTCAACATTTATATCAAGCGTGTCCGCGGCGCGCCCCAGAATAGCAGACTATCCCTTTACCACTTTGAAGCCCAATCTGGGAGTGGTAAATATCGGGGACTACAAAACGTTTGTCATCGCGGACATACCGGGTCTTATCGAAGGTGCCCATCTGGGCGCGGGACTGGGCACAAAGTTTCTGCGCCATATAGAAAGAACATCCATACTGCTTCATATCATCGATATATCGAAAGATCCTTTCACCGGCGCATGGGATGATTTTGAAACAATAAACAACGAATTGAAATCATTCAGCAGCGATGTGCGGGCAAAGCCCCAGATAGTGGCTATAAATAAGATCGACCTTACAGCAACAAAAGAGAGGCTGAAGGAACAGGTGGATATCTTCAGGGAAAACGGTGTTCGCGTCTTCCCGATCTCGGCCGTTACGAGGGAAGGTATAGGGGAACTGATGAAAGAAATAGTAAGAAAATTAGCAACTATTCAGGTTGTTTAGACTGTAGGCTGAAGGCATTCAGGTTACAAATCCCGACTCGTCGGGACAGCCTGACTACGTGAGTAGTTGCAAAAGTTAAATGATCATTCCGGTAAACAAACAAGTTAGAGGAGGCGCAGAGAGACAGGATGTCGAAAGAAAGAATCAGCATACTAAAAGGCGCGAAGAAAATACTCGTCAAGATAGGAAGCGGCGTACTGACGGGACACGACGGCCTTGACCTTGATATAATCGGGAATCTCGTTGATGAAATATCCGAGTATTCTAAAAAGGGATTCCACTTCGTCATTGTTTCCTCAGGGGCTATTGCGTCCGGCATGAACAGGATGGGATTCAGGGAAAGCCTCAAAAGTCTGCCCCAGAAACAGGCAGCAGCGGCTGTGGGACAGGGAAGGCTGATGAGGGTATACTCCAACGCCTTCGGCAGGCACGGACTGGTGACGGCTCAGATATTGCTTACCATGAGCGACCTTACCGACAGACAGAGATTTCTCAATACTCACAACACCCTTTTAACTCTTATGGAATGGGGAGTTACACCCATTATAAACGAGAATGACACGGTATCTGTGGATGAAATAAAGTTCGGGGACAACGACAATCTCGCCGCCATAATGACGAATATCATGGAAGCCGATCTCCTGATAAATCTAACTAATACCGAAGGATTGTATGACAGGGATCCACGGAAAACCGGAGATCCTACGTTGATACCCCTGGTTACGGAAATAACCGCCGGAATAAAGAAGGCCGCTTCATCCGAGGCAAGCACTGTGGGTATGGGCGGAATGAAAAGCAAGGTAATCGCCGCCGGGAAAGTGACTGCTTCCGGCATCCCCTGTATCATAGCCCACGGCAAGAAGACCGGCATATTAAATGACATACTTTCGGGCGGTGAGACAGGCACCCTGTTCCTGCCCATGACACAGCACCTGAAAAGCAAAAAGTGCTGGATAGCATTCACTCTACGTTCCAGGGGGAAGATCTGCATAGACAAGGGAGCGGAAAACGCTATCACAAATCAGGGCAAGAGCCTTCTTCCTTCGGGCATTATCAGGATCAAGGGTGATTTTCAGATGGGCGACCCGGTGACATGCATAAACGAAGATGGTGTCTCAATCGCCAAGGGTCTTGTCAATTACAGTTCTTCGGATATAAACAGGGTAAAAGGTCTCAAAACCTCCAAAATTAAACAGGTGCTCGGGGATAAACCATACGATGAAATTATCCATCGCGATAATATGGTGATATCACGCTAAGGAGTCAGGGCATAAATAGGGCCTATCGTCCTTTTATTAATCGCTTGGAGGTTTCCTTCAGAATAAAAGGGCGCTGTCCCTATTTATGCCCTATTTATGCCAAAGTTACGAAGAAGGCGTCTGTGTTTACTTTCCCCCTGTTATCTATTTCAACGCCTTCCATCCTCAGAAGAAATTTCTTTACCTCCGTTCCGCCTCCAAATTGTCCGATACATCCGTCAGACCTCACAACCCTGTGGCATGGAATGATAATGGGAAAAGGGTTTCTCGCGAGCGCCGAACCAACGGCCCGCAAGGCCCCCGGCGCAGAGATCATCTTTGCCAGGGTTCCATAAGAGGTCACACTGCCCCTGGGTATCCGCGTTGTTTCAAGCAATACCCTTCTCTGAAAATCACGACACCGGTCTATTCCGACAAATTTCACCGGCAAATCAACGCAAGCCCCGTCAAGAAAAGCGCCTATAGAAACACATGTTTTCTCCAGATCCCCATGTAAACCTTCTTCGGCATCCGGAAAATCTTTTTTGATCATACCTGTGGTTGACATACCGTTCCGGGGAAACAGTACACGAATAATAACAGGGGCTTCCTCTTCGTGCACCCATACGATTCCAATATCACCAAGAGTTGACGCTATCAGCCAGTAATAAATATCCTTTCCATAAAACAAGCGCTGGTCCCCTCTGGAGTTTGCCTTAAACTGAATTTGCTTTCTGACCTTTATATCCTCCGCATTCCACGTTTATACCTGTCGGCAAGCTCAATATAGAACTGCACACCATCTCTGGCATATGAAGCCTGATCGGAGGTTACATCCCTGATGATCTTCGCGGGATTGCCGACGATAAGCTTACCGGAAGGAACATGCATGTGGCTGGGAACCATCGAACCGGCACCCACGACAGCTCCCTCTCCGCATACAACCCCATACAAAAGAATAGATCCCATACCTATGACACACCCCGGTCCAATATGAACATCGTGGAGAATCGCGCTATGTCCCACTATTACATCTTTCTCAATGACAGCCTCCGAATCAATCTCTACATGGATTACCACATTATCCTGAACACTTGTACCTTCCCGTACAATCACCAGACCTGTGTCCGCTCTTATCACCACCCCAGGTCCTATAAAACATTGTTTTTCTATGGTGACATCTCCTATCAGTACAGCCTCGGGGTGAACAAACGCATCTTGCGAGATATCAGGAAGCTTATCCTCAAACGCATAAATCGGCACAGACACAGTCTCCAGTTTCCATTACAATTCTCTTTCAACAACATAATCCGAAATGGTAAAAAAAGCTTCTTTAGCCATCGAATCTTCAAATACCTCAAGAAACGTCTTCCCTTCCTCGATAAGCATGTCGGCCTTTTCAAGGGAATATTTTATGCCTTCATATTTATCGATGAGGGATGTAACTTTTTTAATAGAATCTTCTCCCGCGTTCTCCACGGCTTTTTCTATAATTTTCTTCTCATCCGGCTCACATTTCTTGAACACCCTGATAAGGGGGAGTGTTATCTTGCCCTCCTTGAGATCCATACCTATGGTCTTGCCGAAATCATCTTCTCTTGCCACGTAATCGAGTGTGTCATCGGTTAGCTGAAAGGCCGTCCCCAGTCTCATTCCGAACCTGGCCAGCGCCTCAATTTCCGCTTCCGGCACCTTTGCCAGGATTGCGCCCATGGCGCATGCCGCGGAAATAAGAATAGCTGTCTTTTTTTCAATAACGGAGAAATATTCCTTTTCGGTGGCATTGATATCACCGCATTTCGCTAATTGAATTATCTCTCCCTCAGCCATGGAAGAGGTAGTGGCCGCAAGGAGTTTCTGAATGGTCTGATCTCCGTCTTCGGCCAGCATACCGAAGGAACTTGAGTACAGATAATCTCCCACAAGAACGCTCGCGGAATTTCCCCAGATGCTGTTCGCGGAAGATTTGCCCCTTCTGATCACCGCGTGATCTATCACATCATCATGAAGGAGAGACGCTGTATGTATGAACTCCATTACCGATGCCAGGGGAAAACGTCTGTCACCCCTGTAACCACACAGGTCTGACGATATTATAAGCAAAAGAGGCCTCAGTCTCTTGCCACCGCTTCCTATTATATGATCGGCAATTTCTGGAATAAGATGTACATAGGAACTCTGATGTTCCCTGATAAGATCTTCAACCACCCTCATATCATCTACATAATGCTGAAAGACATCCTGTATATCCATAACGATCCTTATTGTAAGATACTTTCCGATAACCTATATTTTATACATGCCCAAATGTCAAAACTTTTCCAGATAGATGCGGTTTTCAAAAAAGGAGAGTCCACTTTTTTACGAAACCACCACCCATTGTTTGACATTCGTCAAATAATACCTTATAAATAATGCCACGGTTTTATCAAATGGAAGATTGAATTTTGTCATTTCGAGGAGTGAAACGACGAGAAATCTTAATGATACAGGCCTGTTAAGATTTCTCCCTACGGTCGAAATGACAAATAATGATAGTTATTCAAACCTCTCTTTAATACCTGATTATTAAAAATATTCCATGGGGAGCCTGAGGGGTATCCTCTCAGAGTGAGACCTTATGCAAAGGCCTCCTGACATATATCAAGTCCCAGCAGCAAGAGAGTTTAAAAAGAAGGGGGACAGGATTCATGAAATGGAAAGGTAAACGTATAGGCCTTGCCCTCGGTGGAGGCGGCGCCAGAGGTTTCGCGCATATAGGCGTAATCAGGGTTCTCAAGCAGGAAAAAATCCCAATCGATATCATAGTGGGCACCAGCAGCGGCGCCCTGATCGGTGGAGCCTACGCCAGCGGAACAACCCCTGAAAAAATGGAACGGAAGATAGAGGAATACCTGAACAGCGAGGTGTACCAATCTTCCGCGATTAAAACCATAGAGAAAGCCCATGATGGTGAGCATGGATCCCTCACGCAAAAGATACAGGGTTTCTTACAGAACAAATTCCTGCTCCTGCAGGTGATGTTCAAACCGGGGATACTCTCCGCGGAAGAGTTTCAGTCCATGATTGATTTTTTTATACCGGACATGCTGATCCAGGACACCCTTATTCCCTTCCGAACCGTCACCACAGATCTGATAAGCGGAGACCAGATCATTTTCTCCGAAGGTCCTCTGCGCGAGGCTGTAATGGCAAGCAGCGCAGTTCCCGGGGCGATAGAACCTAGAAAAAAGGGGGAAATGCTGCTGTCGGATGGAGGCATTATCTCTCTGGTACCGGTAAACGCCACAAGAAGGGAAGGAGCTGATATCGTAATAGCCGTGAATATAACAAGGGGCATCTTTTCCGATGAAAAGCTCGAAACCGCGCAGGAAATATGCGACAGGGCCGCCGATATAACATCCTACTACTTGACAGACTACGAACTCACGGAGGCGGATGTTATAATCCGCCCCGAGGTTGGCAATCTTCACTGGTCCGATTTTTCCCATGCCGGAAACCTGATAGCAGAGGGTGAAAAGGCTGCCCGGAAAAGCGTCCCGGCCATCCGCATGGCAATTCCACTCTTCAGGAAATTGTTCGCAAAAAGAGAAAACCGGGCTTAGCAGCTCCGTGAAAACTGTTTTAGATTAGCAAGTTACCAACCTTCTCACCCCCAAGGGTTGACATAAAGGGCCTGATATGTTCTAAAGAGAACTTCAGAGGGGTGTCGATTATGAAATCCATGAAGAAGAAAGCCAAACTGATCAGTCATCTATTTACGTGAGTTCCTTGTGACATACTCATGTACCAGCTCTCCAGCTTTTACATGACACCCGCCTTATTCCCCTAAGTTTCAAGCCCAAAGTATATCAAAGTTTAATAAATTTCATTCGGCGCGCAATTTCTTAACAATCAAGAAAAATACGGAGGTGTAAAATGAAAGGAAAAAACAGTTATCTTCTTAAATTCGTTATGTTTTTAATCTGTATGGCACTTGTTCTACTGCCGATTACCGCTTCCGCGGCGAAGGACCCAATCCGGTTCATGGATCTCAGCTGGGACAGTATCCAGGTTCACAACCGCATTGCCGGCTTCATCATAGAGAATGGCTACGGCTATGGTGTGGAATACATACCCGGTGAAACGATTCCCCTGTTTACGGGACTTATGCGCGGCAATGTAGATGTTGACATGGAATCCTGGACGGAAAACATCCAAGAGGTTTATGATAAGGGGATCCGTTCAGGCAAGGTCCTGGATCTGGGAAGCAACTACCCCGACAGCTGGCAGGGGTGGCTGGTGCCCACCTTTGTTATAAAGGGAGATCCAAAGAGGGGCATCAAGCCGATGGCCCCCGGTCTGAAATCCGTTTCCGACCTCCCCAAATACTGGAAAGTATTCAAAGACCCAGAGAACCCGAACAAGGGGCGTTTCTACAATTCTATCCCCGGATGGAAGGTGACGGAGATCAATTCAAATAAGCTGAAGGCTTACGGTCTGGACAAATATTATGAAGACTTTCTGCCCGGTTCCGACGCGGCCCTGTCCGGTTCCATGGTTGCTGCGGTCAAAAAGGGCAAACCTTGGGTGGGGTATTACTGGGCGCCTACCTGGATATTGGGAAAACTTGACATGACAGCCTTGGAGGAACCCTCCTTTGATCAGAAGATATGGGATACGACAAAGGCGTGCGCCTTCAAATCCGTTCAGGTAAATATCCTGGTCAATTCAACCCTCGCGAAGAGGGCGCCTGACGTTGTTAAATTCTTCCGGAACTATGAAACCACAACGGCCTTGAACAATAAGGTTCTTTCGTACATGCAGAAAACAAAAGCGAGCACGGGAGATGCCGCAATCTGGTTCCTGAAAAATTATGAAGGCCTTTGGACAACTTGGGTGCCTGCCGATGTGGCGAAGAAGGTCAAAGCGGCAATGAAATAGAGAGGCACAAAATTGGAACATAATAATCAGGCAGATCAAGCAGGAGAGATCTGCTTAGAGGTCAATGGGCTGTGGAAGATTTTCGGTAAAAAGGCAGCGGACATCCTTGATTCCGACCTTCGTTTTGAATCCAAAGAAACCATACTGGAAAAAACGGGCAATGTGATGGCGGTCAGAGACGTCTCTTTCAGCGTCGCCAAAGGAGAGTTTTTCGTCATCATGGGCCTCTCCGGCAGCGGAAAATCCACGCTGATTCGAATGCTGCTCCGTCTGATTGATTCCACAAGAGGCAGTATCCGCGTAAATGGCGAGGACATCCTCAAGTACAATAAAAAACAACTCAGGAATTTCCGCCGGAATACAACAGGTATGGTTTTTCAGTATTTCGGTCTGTTCCCCCACAGAACCGTCCTCGACAATGTGGCTTACGGCCTCAAGGTAAGTGGTGTTTCAAAAGAGGAACGTCAGACCAGGGCGCAGGAGGCCATCGAAACCGTAGGGCTGAAGAGCTGGGAGGACTATCACCCATCAGCCCTCAGCGGTGGAATGCGACAGAGGGTCGGAATCGCCAGGGCATTGACCATAAATCCCGAGATACTTCTCATGGATGAACCCTTCAGCGGACTGGACCCGCTCATCCGCCGTGAGATGCAGGATGAGCTTATCGAGCTTCAGGACAGGGTCCAGAAAACGATTATATTTGTTACCCACGATCTCCATGAAGCCCTGAAGCTGGGAGATCGCATCGCTATCATGAGAGATGGGAAGATTGTGCAGATCGGCATCCCGGAAGATGTTATCACATCGCCGGCCGATGATTATGTGCGCGAATTCGTTCAGGACGCGTCTCCCGCAAAGGTACTGACCGCCGGGGGGATCATGGATCAGCCGGAGGCACTCCTGTATGAATGGCAGGGACCGAAAGCGGCCATTCGAACTCTCAGGGACATAAAGGAAGACTATGCCTTTATGGTAAATCGCACCCGCAGTCTCCTCGGGCTGGTTACCCTGAACCGTCTCAAGACAGTAATACAAAACAATGGTTCCTCTCTGAAAAAAGCTTTTACTCCGGATCCGCCGACAACTAATCCTGACACAATCTTGGAAGATCTGTTTCCGATCGCCGCCGAGGCGGATTACCCTATTGCCGTCGTTGATGAAGACGGGAAATTCATGGGGGAGATACAGATCAGTTCAATATTCGAAAACATGATACAAGACAAGGAGGCCGTCACCGATGAGTGAATTTCCACGATTCCTGAATATTCCTCTCGCAGACTGGATTGATACTTTTATGGACTGGGTCCTGACTAATTTTTCCGGCGTTTTCGACGCTATGGGCCATGCTCTTTTGATGATGCTCCTGAACCTTGAACGTTTCTTCCTCTTGATACCCTGGTGGCTGGTGGTCATATCCGTGGGGATTCTGGCGTGGCGGGTCATGCACAAATGGACAATGGGAGTTGTCATGGCCCTTTTACTGGTACTGGTTGGAAGCTTTGGTTACTGGAAACTGGCTATGATGACACTCGCGCTCACAACATCGGCGGTTGTAGTCTCCCTGGCCGTAGGCATCCCCCTCGGCATACTTATGGCCAAAAGCGATCTTGCGGAAACAATTATCAGGCCCATATTAGACGCTATGCAGACCATGCCCAGCTTCGTTTATCTCATACCCGCGCTGATGCTTTTCGGCCTGGGAAAAGTGCCTGCACTATTCGCCACGCTCATCTACGCGGTCCCACCTGTCATACGCCTCACCAATGTTGGAATACGGCAGGTATCGAAGGATACCATAGAGGCGGCAAGGGCGTTCGGGGCAAGCCCGCGGCAGATATTGTTTGATGTACAGATGCCCCTCGCGGTTCCATCCATTATGGTTGGAATCAATCAGACAACCATGATGGCTCTTGCCATGGTTGTTGTGGCATCTATGATAGGGGCAAGGGGACTGGGACTGGAAGTACTTCTGGCAATCAACCGGATAGAGGTTGGACGCGGTTTCGAGGCCGGGCTGTGCATTGTCTTTCTGGCAATCATAATAGACCGCATAACAAATGCCATGGCAACGCAGCAGCAGAAGGGTCTGGAATCCTGATGAAGGATCCAAGGGGTCAAGGATTCGAGGATTCAAGTGAAATGCTAAAAAACTACAAATAACGTCTCAAGAGTTCAAGTGAAAGGAAGAAAAATATAGCTGAAAATCCCGACAAGTCGGGATTAAAGGCACTGAGAAAATCTTTAGAAGACAGTCCTCTAATCTCCAAACCCCTTGAATCCTTGGACCCTCTTCTCTTACAACCGATACACCTTTTCGCCGGGCAGCACAGTGAACCCATTTTCCAGAAGAGCATCTATTCCCGCATCGATATCATCGAATCTGAATATTATTATCGCGTTTTCACCGCTTCTTTCCACAAACGCGTAAGCATACTCAACGTTTATATTCTTTTCCGTCAATACCTTCGAGATGCTGTGCATACCACCCGGACGGTCGGGGATTTCCACAGCCACAACATGTGACCGCTTTACTGTAAACCCTTCGTCATGAAAAGCCTTTTCCGCTGATTCCATATCATCTACAATAAGCCTGAGAATGCCGAAATCCGAGGTGTCTGCGAGAGACAGTGCCCTGATGTTTATATCCGCATCCGCCAGAACCCTGGTAACATGTTCAAGCCCGCCGGGCTGGTTTTCCAAAAACACGGAAATCTGTTCTACCTTCATAACTGACTCTCCTCCCTGTCATTAGATTGAGACCTTTGAAATCAGATTTCTCTTTTATCAATAACTTTCTGTGTCTTACCCTCAGACCGTTCCAGGCTCCCGGCTCCAACCAGCTTCACCTTCGCGGTAACACCAAGATAATCCTTTATATCTTTTGTTATACGCCTCTCAATTTTCTGAAGGGTTTTTATCTCATCCGAGAATACATCCTCACTCATTTCAACGCGTATCTCCAATGTATCCAGATTGCCCTCCCGGTCCACAATAAGCTCATAATGTGGCCCAAGACCCTCTATCCCGAGAAGAACGCTCTCTATCTGCGACGGAAATACATTTACACCCCTTATGATAAGCATATCATCGCTGCGACCGGATACGCGAGCCATGCGTACATGAGTTCTGCCGCACCTGCACGGCTCTTTCATCAGCCTGGAAATGTCTTTAGTCCGGTACCTGATCAATGGAAATGCTTCCTTGGTGAGCGAGGTAAAAACGAGTTCCCCCTCTTCACCGTAGGGAACATTTTCTCCTGTTTCCGGATTGATTGTTTCCACGATGAAATGATCTTCAAACACATGCAAACCATCTCGTCCCTCCGCGCATTCCATGGCAACACCGGGCCCCATGATTTCTGAAAGTCCATATATATCAAGCGCTGTAATGCCTAGTCTGCCTTCTATCTCCTGCCTCATCTTCTCACTCCACGGCTCAGCTCCGAGGATTCCCACCCTGAGTTTGAGGGAACGCATATCCACCCCCATAGCTTCTCCACGCTCAGCGAGGTAGAGGGCATATGATGGCGTGCAGCAGATTGCCGTGGGTCCAAAATCCTGCAGTATCATTATCTGCTTCTTTGTGCTTCCGCCGGACATGGGGATTACGCTCGCGCCAAGCATCTCAGTTCCGTAGTGGGCGCCAAGGCCGCCAGTAAACAGCCCGTAGCCGTAGGCATTATGTATAATATCATTACTTGTAAGGCCCGCTGCTACAAATGACCTCGCCATCAATCTCGACCATATCTCTATATCCCTCCGGGTATATCCCACAACCGTAGGTTTACCGGTGGTGCCTGATGACGCGTGGAGCCTCACGATATTGCTCATGGGCACGGCAAACAAGCCAAAAGGGTAATTATCCCTGAGGTCCTGCTTTGTTGTAAATGGAAGTCTCCTTATATCATCAAGTGTTTTGATATCATCAGGCGTTACACCCGCTTCATCAAATGCCCTTTTATAGAAACCCACCGTGTGATAGACACGTCCGGTCACCTGCTGCAGTCTTTTCAGTTGAAGGGCTTCCAAGGCCTCACGTGGCAGCGTTTCAAACTCCTCGTTAAAAATCATAGTCTAATCTCCTTATTCTTTATACTGCGCTTCAATGTCTTTCTGATATCTTTCAAACACAACCCGCCTCTTAACCTTCATTGTCTGCGTGAGCGTGCCGTTTTCCAGTGAGAAGTTTTCAGTAAGATATATAAACTTTTTCGGTATCTCATAACCGCCATATTTACCCTGCAGGAAACTGGTGATTTCACCACTTACAAGATCTCTTATTTCCTTCATCTCAACCAGCTTTTCAGGATCCGTGGGCAGATTGTTTTTCTGCGCGTATTTTTCCAGCACCAGGAAGTCGGGTATCACAAGGCAGATATTGTACGCCATCCCCTCCCCATAAATCATCGCGTTTTCCACATAAGGAACGAGGCAGATATCTTCTTCGAGGGACGAAGGAAACACAAATTTTCCGTTTTCCAGCTTGAACTGTTCTTTGATCCTTCCCGTAAGGTGCAGGAATCCATCCTCATCCAGCCTGCCGCGATCACCTGTCCGCATGCCGCCATCCACGGTTATAACCTCTCTGGTCTGCTCCGGCTTATTGTGATATCCCTTCATTACATTGGGTCCATAGACTACGATCTCGCCGTCACCTAGTTTCTCGTCTCCAAGAGATTTGTCGATCACAACCCGCACCTTCTCAATCGGCTTACCCACAGTCCCAAGCTTGTAATCCACGGAAGAATTCATGGTGATCGCCGGTGAGGTCTCGCTCAGACCATAACAGTCATACAGCGGTATCCCTACATCAAAGAAAAAGTGGGCTATCTCCGGATTCATCATCGCGCTTGCCGTCATGGATCCCATGAGACGTCCACCAAGTCCGTTACGTATCTTCTTGAATACTATCTTGTCCGCGATCTTGAACTTGAGATTTGTAATAAAATCTGATTCCCCCTTTTCGGCCAGTTCACGCCTCTTTTTTGCGCTTTGTACACCCATAACAAACAGCTTTTTGGGAAAACCGCCCGTTTCGTTCATCTTGGACCAGAGTCCGGCGTAAATTTTATTGAACACACGGGGAACCGCTATAAGCCAGTTTGGCTTTACCTTGGCCAGGTCGGCAGCTAGTGTCTCCATACTCTCCATAAACCCTATAGATCCCCCAAGATAGATCATGGTGTAGAGCTCGGCTGTCATACCATAGGAATGAGCCCATGGAAGGATAGAAAAGCTTACCGCTGTATTCACCATAAGCTCCGGGTACATCTTGCGCCCAGCGTGAGAATTGCTCGAGAAATTGCCATGCGACAGCAGGACACCTTTAGGGTCGCCCGTTGTGCCTGAAGTATAGATCAGGGCCGCTATATCATTCGGGTTCGGTTTAATCGAAGGAACGGGATTTTTCTCGCCATCTTCCTCCAGCCCTGCCATACTGTTTTTACCCTTGCCTTCTATTAGAAAGATCTTCTCCAAGATTGGTATCTCATTCACAAAATCTTTGAGCTGCTCGTATATCTCCAGCTTAGAGACAAAGAGTATCTTAATGGAACTGTCAGTTATAATATACTTCCATACATGCAGAAGTTCCGATTCGTACATGGGCACCCAGCGTGCACCCAGGCCGTAGGACGCAAAGGCGCCGACGGCCCACTCCGTCCTGTTGTTGGCAATCATGCCCACCGCGTCATCTTTGCCTACTCCGAGACTGGCAAGCCCGGCCCGGAGGTTGTCCACCCGCTTGCCGACCTGGGCATAGGTAATCCATTCATATTCACCTTGGGAGTTCTTTGTCCCGAACAGTGGCCTGTCCGGATACTTTGCCACGCTTCTTTCCAGAAAAGTTACAAGATCGTCAGGTTCATTAGATTGGGACATAATCTTCTCCCCTCTCATGTAATCAGTTGAAACCTTTGCACAAATGCCTTAATTTGTCATTTCGACCGAAGGGAGAAATCTTAAAAGACTTGAATTATTAAGATTTCTCGTCGTCAACACTCCTCGAAATGACATTATGCAAAGCTCTCCAGTTGTTGCGTTTCAGCTACGGTTACATAGACTCTGACATTTATACTTTATTTCCCCTATTCTGTCATCAGGAAAAGAACAACAGGCTCAAATTACAACATGGCCAATAATTGATGGTTAAAAACGGGCATACCGGGTCCAGCTCCTGCTGTTCCAAGTGGGATCAATGACGGAAGATTCTTCATCCGCGGAAGGTTTAAGCCCGCATTTCAGGGCAAAATAGCGATGAAACGCAAGAGAGGGCGTAAGTTCCGGATGAAAGACCGTCACAAGAACATTATGGCTCTCCGCGGCCACAATATAATCATCCTGCCGGAGCAGCACATCAACAGCCCTTCCAACCCGGGTGATTTTTGGAGCGCGGATAAAAGTGAGGGGTATCGGCTTCGGCGCCACGCGGGGAACGGTGACCTCGGCTGTAAAACTATCCAACTGGCTACCGAAGGCATTCTTCTGAACTTCGATATCAATAAGACTGAGGCAGGGTGATTCATCCATGACCTTTCCGGCAAGAAGGATGGTCCCCGCGCATGTCCCCCAGAGTTTCAGACCGCGCTGAAATTCACGGAGAATGATTTCCCTGATACCGAAAATGTTCAGGAGGCGGGAAAGACATGTGCTTTCGCCACCCGGTATTATCAACCCTGCAAGATGTACAAAATCCGAGGGCTCTTTTACCCGAACGGCAGTGATCCCCAGACGCTCCAGATGATCAACATGTTCAACAACATCGCCCTGGAGATCAAGCACCCCAATCACATCCACCGGTGTTAGTCGCTTCCTGGAAATTACCACCCGCGTGTTGCCAGTATCTGGTTCTCCGGAATGTCGGAGATTTCAATCCCCGGCATGGCGCTGCCGAGTCCTATCGAGGCCTCCAGGACTTTTGCCGGATCGTTATAATACGCCGTTGCCTTAACGATTGCCTCAGCGCGTCTGGCAGGGTTTTCCGCCTTGAATATTCCGGAGCCCACAAAAACGCCGTCGCAGCCAAGCTGCATCATCAGGGCCGCGTCCGCCGGTGTAGCAATGCCTCCTGCCGCAAAGTTAACAACAGGCAATCTGCCGAGCTCCCGGACCTGGAGCGCAAGCTCGTAAGGAAAACCATTTGCCTTGGCAAAACCGGTGACTTCCTCTACCGGCATATTGACAAGCTGCCTGATTTCGCGGTTTACTGTTCGGATATGGCGAACCGCCTCGACCACATTTCCCGTCCCTGCTTCGCCCTTAGTGCGGATCATGGCCGCCCCTTCGGCTATGCGACGCAGGGCTTCACCCAGGTTGCGCGCCCCGCATACAAATGGAATTGCAAACTTGGTCTTGTCGATGTGACATTCCTCGTCGGCAGGTGTCAGCACCTCGCTCTCATCAATATAATCGATCTTCAGGGTTTCCAGAATCTGAGCCTCGACAAAATGACCGATGCGCGCCTTGGCCATCACAGGTATCGATACCGTCTCTTTGATTTCCGCTATGAGCGCGGGATCGGACATACGGGCAACGCCACCCTCCTTGCGAATATCCGAGGGAACACGCTCCAGCGCCATGACCGCAACGGCCCCGGCCTCCTCGGCGATCTTTGCGTGCTCTGCATTGACAACATCCATGATGACTCCACCTTTTAGCATCTGAGCTAATTGGACGTTTAATTCATATCTTTCTCTGTCCACTTCTACATACCTCCTGAAAGTTTCTACTCTTATTCAACCAGCTGAAAATGCTGATTCTATTTCCCAAATTATTACAGGCTTTTGTTGGGTTTCGTACCTCAAACCAACCTACTCGACTTCACTCGACCCCTTGACCCCTTGAATCCTCGAATCCTTGGACCCTTCTGGTAGCTGCAACTAATCGGGAACTGATCTACATATGCTACCAGCTATCTGTCCTGTCCTCAAGCTTAAATCCCTTCTCTCTGAATAATTCCAGGCACGCATCGACAACATCGGGGTCATACAATATTCCTCTATTCTCCGTAAGTTCCGCCAGTGCCTTCTCTATTCCAAGAGCCGCCCTGTATGGCCTGTGTGAAGACATGGCCTCAACAACATCGGCCACCGCTATTACCTTCGCCTGAAGCATAATTTCATCACCTTTCAGGCCACGCGGATATCCCGAACCATCAAACCTTTCGTGGTGCTGATAGATTATGTCGGCAATAGGCCAGGGAAATTCTATCTTTTTCAGTATATCATAACCAACCTGAGGGTGGGCTTTTATTAATCCAAACTCGTTTTCTGTTAATTTGCCCGGCTTGCTTAATATCTCCGATGGAACCCGTATCTTTCCAATGTCGTGGATGAGCGAGGCCAGACGTATCCCTTTCACTTCATCGTGCGGACGGTTCATCTCTCCGGCAATGGCCTCGGCAAGCTGTGCCACCCGTTTTTGATGACCGGCGGTGTAGGGATCACGTATTTCCAACGTGGAAGCAAGGGCGTTGATCGTTTCCTCCATGCTCTCCATCAGTTTTTCGGCGGCCTTGTGTTTGTAAAGGGCCATCTGTATGGCACTGTGCAGTTCCCTCTCATCAAAGGGCTTTACCATATATCCGAAAGGTTCTGTTATCTTGGCACGCTCAAGGATATCTTCATCGGCATAGGCGGTAAGATAGACAACCGGTATATTAAAACGCTTCCTGATCTGATCAGCCGCCTCTATACCACCTATTTTCCCCTCTATGACAATATCCATCATCACCAGATCAGGCCTGAGTTCCCCTGTCTTCTCAATAGCCTCTTCACCGGAACAGGCAATCAAGGGGACATCGTATCCAAGGCCCTGCAGCTTGCTCAGTATATCTCTGGCTATAATTGTCTCATCCTCTACAACCAGAACTGTTGTTTTTTTGTTCATTTTTTGTCCTTTCAAGGAAAATGTCAGGCCGTTTTTCTCTAAATTCTCCTTTTGTACTCCTGCTTCGTAAATACTATCTTAAATAACGTTCCCCTGCTTCTGTCAAGTTCTATCGTCCCGCCAATCTGATCCGATAAGTCATTTACCAGTTGCAGACCGATTGTTTCCGTATCCCGGATATCCATATCTTCGGGAATTCCCGCTCCATTGTCACTGATGATAAGAATATATTTGCCGGTGGTTTCGTCCGAATGGAGATCAACGGTAATTTCCCCTTTCTCCCCTTCAGGAAAGGCATGTGTCAGGGCATTCGAGAGAAGCTCTCTGACAATGATGCCAAGAGGGATGGATGTTTCCATTTCGAAGAGAATATCATCGACATTTGGAGTGAATTTGATGAGATTCGAGTTCACTTTGTGCGTTTGATACAGATAGCTTGCGAGGCTGTCTATATATTCACGGAAGTTGATGGTGGAAAGATCCTTTGAGCGGTAGAGCTTTTCGTGAATTATTGAAACGGATTTTATACGACCCTCAAGGTCTTTAAGCACCTTCAGCGTTTTCTCATCGGAAATTTTCTGTGACTGTATGCTGAACATACTGAGAATCCTCTGCATGTTGTTATTCACCCTGTGATACAGCTCTCTCAAAAGAATCTCTTTCTCTTTAAGTGATTGTTTTATTTGTTCCTCGGCACGCCTGCGTTCAGTGATGTCTCTGGTCACTCCCATGATCCCAACCCACTGGTCGTCCGGATCACGCAGGCTTGACATCTTCATCTCAACCCGGATAACAGAGCCGTCCTTACATATTTGATCCACCTCAAGCATACGCGTCCTGTCCGGATCTGCCCGACCCCAGGCCTCCAAGGCCATCTCTTCCTCAAATGTCCTGTAGACAAGCTCTAAGGATGCTGGGGGATATATCCTGTCAAGCGTTATATCACTACACTCCTCGGGCGTATATCCCATAAGATTAAAGACAGATGCGCTGACATAGGTAAACCGCAGTTCCATATCTGTCGTCCAGATGACATCCGCCACATTTTCGGCAAGGAGGCGGTATTTCGTTTCACTTTTTTGCAGTGATTCTTCAATCCGTTTGCGGACATAGATGTTATGAACAAGGTAAAAAATTGTCAGCACTCCCAAAGAATATATTAAAGTGGTTTCAAAGAAGGCCTCCCGGTAATTTATCGGCGTCTTCGCCCCCATTAAAACCAGGGCGGGGATATTCAGGAATTCATCAAGACAGACAACAACACCCAGAAGGATAAACATTGCGGCAACGAAAAAGATAATACTTAAAGAGGTAGCTTTTTCCTCCGGGTAAAGTTTGAGGAATTTCTTCTGATAATATCTCCAGATAAGTATAAGCATTAAGATAAAGAGCACCTGAAGCAAAAACATCGATAAGACACCCAGGAATTCGTTGCTTTTAAAAAAGGGTTTTTGCCCGAGATGAATCCATTTGTTCAGGATCGCTTTTCTTTCATTTGAAGAAATCTGGTTCAGCGTCTTTTTTACGATGCTGTTGAGTTCCGGCCAGTCCTTGCGCGAAGCAAAGGACAATCTGGTGAAATAGCCTGTTTCTCCGGCCACCCGCAGGTTTGTTATCCCTTCCTTTTCAATGTAGTAAATCGCCACAGGGAGGGTTGCCACCAGGACATCTGACACTCCCAGGGATACTTTCCTCAGGCCACTCTGAAGATCCGGCACCAGATCTAGATCAATGCCCGGGTAATCTGCCTGGATAAATTCCTGCCAGACATAGCTTTTTACGACAGAGACCTTCATGCCTCGGATTTTCTCCATGTCCATTGTTCCCTCTGCTTTTCTCCTGGCAATGATCACACCCGGCAGGACGATGTGGGGATCACAAAAGAGGACATATTCGGAACGCCCCGGCGTCTGCGCCGCCGCAGGAAGAACATCGACTTCCCTTGTTCTTGCCTTTTCAAGGACTTCTTTCCAGCTCTTACAACGAACAATCTTGAATTTGACACCCAGTTTCTCTTCCAGAATTGCAATGTAGTCCGCCGCAATACCCGCATAGTTGCCATCTTTATCAAAATACTCAATCGGGGGAAAACACGGGTCAGGCGCTATCTTTATCACGGGATGGGCGGAGAGCCAGTCCTTTTCCCCTTTTGTCAGCTGAACCTGACCGTTTTCATTCGGTTGCCCGGCGGCAGCGATAGAAAAGAAGGCGGCCGTTAAGATGAAGATAAAGACAAGAATCACAGGCAAAAAGAATTTACGTTTTATGCCCTGAATGTATTTCTGATAGTTCATGAATGATTTCATGTTATAAAACCTTCCCGCATAAACCCTTTAAAACCCATAGTGTCTGAAACTTGACACTTGATACTCAGAAAACAGAAAACTCGCACCCTTTATTTCCCCTGAGTTTTTAATTTCCAGTTTCACTCAACTCTGCCCCTCTGTTTGCCCGCAACCCGTAACTCACAACCCGTTTCACTTCACCATCCTGAATCTCAGGACAAATACTACTCCCTGTGGTTCGTTATCTTCAACGTATGCATAGCCGCCGTAGTTTTCCATGGCCTTTTCCACAATGTGGAGGCCGAGACCGGTGTGGCCTGTGTCTCCGTGCATGAATCCCTCTTCAAATATCCTTTCCTTTATCTCATCGGGGATGCCTGTCCCATTGTCGGCAATGCGCACCTCGCACATATCATCTTCTTTGCCCGTGGTTATCGTGATTCTGTCGGC
>JAGGXJ010000072.1 GCA_021163105.1 Syntrophobacterales bacterium | reverse complement strand
TCTTGTTGCCCTGGCTGAAATGATGAAGAACATGCGGATCTTCGTGAAAACTCTTCCCGATCCCGTGCCCCCCGTAACTTCGAACAATAGAATAACCGAATTTACTTATGTATTTTTCAATCGCCCTACCCACCTCATACAAATATTTCCCCGGTCTAACCGCGGCAATGCCTCTATACATGGCATTTTCTGTTCGCTTCACCAGCTTTTTTATTTTCTCGTCAACATTACCAACCATAAAAGTGCGGGATGTATCTCCATGATAACCATCCAGGATTACGGTAATATCAATATTCACGATATCGCCGTCTTTGAGAATATCTTTCTCTGAAGGAATCCCGTGACACACAACATTATTGATTGAAGTACAGATACTTTTTGGAAATCCGTTATAATTCAAAGGAGCGGAGATCGCGCCATGCTTTTGTGTAAATTCTTCACAAAGATCGTTCAGGTATAATGTTGATATACCCTCTTTTACAAAGGGTCCGATATAATTCAGTAACTGAGCGGCCAGCTTCCCTGCCCTTCGCATTTTCTCTATCTCTTCCTTATTTTTAATAAATATCATCGTTTCTATCCGGCTCCAAATCAATTTTTTCTCATTTTTTTGTGTAATCTTTCCGCCTGCAGCAGAAACGCCTCCAATTTTGCCGTAATAATCTGAGGGAATCGGCTTCCGTCGCCTTCAATCGTCAGAAAAGGCAGTTCCTGTACCTCATTTTGTAGATCTTTTACCTTTTGGGTTATCGTCCCTGCTGCCAGTTTCCCTTCCATATTCATTTCACCTGTCAGAATTGCTTCCGCCACCCTGGTAGGCATGCACCCAAAGGGACCTATGGCAATTACACCGCAGTAGTGATCGACCACTTCATTTATTGCCGTGCCGGTTGTCAGAATGGCCTCACCTGTAAGTTCAGGATTTATAAGATGACGTGTATGCTTTATGACATGGTCTACATCTTCCGGTTTGTTCTCGCAGAGGTTGGATTTCGATAATATGTTTCTTATAGCCCTTTCATACTTTCTCATAAAGATACTTCTGACAGACAGCGACATCTTATCTTTGAAACTGTGATCCCCCGTTGATAGATTGTTTTGAACCAGCCAGTCCGTGTAGTAGATCCATTCCGCAAGTGTGGAAACTTTTGTCGCAAATCCCCGGCCGGCGAGTTCCTCTACGATATACTGTCTTGAGATATCATCATGGCGGACAAAAATTTCCCCCGTGAGAAAGATGGTCGGTGTATCTTCCATGGTTCTCCTGATCGGAATCTGTTTCAGGTTATTTGCCACTGTCTCAAGGATTTCTGTAAGTTGCTTCAACTTATGCCGGGTTTCCAGCAGGCCTAACACCTTTTTCCACTCCTTTTCAAGAATGTACATAGCTGAATCTCGATCAACCGCATTGGTGAGCAAACTGGAATACATCTCCTCAAAACAGTCTGCTGCGATGGTACCTGACCAGAGATTAGTTTTGAGACTAAAACCGCCAAAACCCGCGTAGCTGTTTTCCGAAGAGAGAGAAAATACGGCAACATTTTCCAGGTGCAGCTTATTAATGAGCCTCCTTATAAATTCAGAATACTGCCCGAATCTGCATGGACCGGAAGCGGTAGGCATAAAATAGATCAGTGCTTCGTTGCTGTTTTCTCTTTCGTTAATATATTTGAGCAGGCTTCCGACGGTCAATAAAAGAGGCAGGCATTCCTTACAGGAAGTATTTCCCCTGCCAAGCTTAAGGGCTGCTTCATCGGCTGGCGGCAGGGCTGATGCATGAATGCCGGCACCTCTGAATATAGCGGCTCCCGCTTCGCTGGTATATCTCCCCATTGAGGGAATGATAAGATGAACCTTCCGGTCAGAGATGGGGTATTCGTCCCCCGTTGATTCAACAAATACCTGCTGATTATTTCTCGTTACTACCCTGGCGGGCACAAAATCCTGAGAATCATCAACGATTTCTTCCCTCTTTTCCAGTTCCCGGTATCTTTTGACGATATCGATAAATGCCTCCACCCTTGTTTCCAGACCGGCATCGGCTACATGACTGTCCAACTCCAGGGTCAGCGAAGGCTTTCTTCCCATAATATTTCTGAAATATCCAACGAGGAAAGAATCAGGTCCGCAGGAAAAATTTGTTATGTAGCACCCGAAAAGCCGGGGGTGTTTCTTGACAAAGTCCGCGACCCTCAGGATACGTTGCCCCGCGGACCAGTACATATGTTCTACTCCGGTGGTTTCTGCCATCGGGAGACAAGAAAATGGGATAACCTTAATGTTTCTGGAGGCAAATTTGTTTGGTATGCCCATGTGCCCTTCCCTTACAAGAGCATTGTAGGATCTTCCAAAAATGACAACGGCAAACTCATCAGAGTTTTCTTCAATCTTCTTCAGCTCTTTTGAACAGGTTTCCTCCATTTCTCTGAACAGGTCATCCTGGATTTCCACCGCTTTTGTGTATGCCATCCGGACTCTTTTTCTATCGACTTTCAGTGTCTTTGCCATTCGGGTAAACACAGACTCCACTGGTTTATATCCGCCCGAAAAATCGATGACAGGAGACAAGATCCTTCCCCTTGTCTTCAGATTCTTATATATTTTGTGATTCTTAAATGCCGTATTAAGATAGAATGGTTCACCCTGTGAAAGCGGGCAGGTTACACCCGGTTCCTCTGCTGACTTGACATATTCTCCCTTAAATTGTGGAAGAAAAAGATAATCAGGCTTTTTCTCCAAAAGGTTCAAGAAATATCCATGTGCCATCTCGGCGGGATAACAAAAAGGGGCATTTATCCTGTCCATCCCTTCCTGTTCTGAATGATCAGAAAGTATAACCCTGAAACCGAGTTGAGAAAAAAAGCTGTAATACAGAGGAAAATAAGTATTGACAAGAAAAGATTTATTTATTCCTATTGTTTCGGCATTCTCATGTGGACCCGATATTTCCGGAGACAAACCGTCTTTATCAAATATTAATTTTTCGTAATGGGCAACAAGATTCAGCTCTTCGGTATCTATCTTGATCTTTGATCTTAGATTGTACCATCGGTTACACGCGCCACCAAAGGGAAAGGTTTTCCCCTCTATTTTAATTCTTGCGATTTCACATTTTCTGTCACATTTCTCTTTTCCACCATCGCAGATGAAAGGAGCGCCGTACTCGATTTCCCGGTCTCTTAATTTTTTCAGGGAGAATTCCTGTTCTTCCATTAAGCCCGAAGCCAGCCTTTGCTTTATCTCCAGGGCCACCCCAAACGCGCCGATAAGCCCGGGACTCGGGGGAACGACAATATGCTTTCCCGTAAGGACAGCCATGGCAAGAGGAACAGCCCTGTTCAGACAAACTCCTCCCTGCATGAAAACTTTTTTCCCTACCGGCCTGTTTCCCTTGACACGATTGTCGTAATTCATACAGATGGAGTAAACAAGACCTGCCACAATATCGTCCCTGCCAATCCCTTCATTGAATGCGTTTTTAATATCGCTTCCTATAAAAGCCGCACACTGGTCGTTAAAATTGGGTGGATTATTTCCGAGTATGGCAATGTCGGCAATTTCCTCCATCTCAATCTTCAGGGTTTCTTTTGCCGCTTCCTCAAGGAAAGAACCTGTCCCGGCGCTGCAGGCCTCATTCATCGCATAGTCGGAAGCAACCCCATTTGTGATATAGGTGTATTTTGCATCCTGACCACCTATCTCAAAAATGGTGTCCACCTCTTTATCAAAGAAAAGGGCGCCGGTTGCATGGGCGATAATTTCATTGATGATCCCATCTGTTATGGCGTGCAAACCCGCTATCTTTCTACCCGACCCGGTAACACCGAGACCCACAATATGGATACTGTCACTGAGATCGCCAAGCTGGTCAACCAGATCGGCATAACAGTTTCTTGATGCCTGTACCGGATCGCCATTCGTTCTCAGGTAGACTGAGCCCAGAACCTTATTATCCTTCATTCTTAAAATGATTGCTTTGGTGGTTGTAGAACCCGCGTCGAGGCCTATGATACAACGATCACCTTTATGAGCCTTTCCTCGAGATGCCGTCTTAAATTCCACCATGTTCTGAAAGTTTTTCAGGGGCGGAAGGTAAGAAAAAGAACTTCTTCCCTTTTTGAAAAGATTTTCCGTGCCCGGGAAAGGCGCGGTCTCGTGATTTAATGCCCACAGGGCACATCCCAGGGCCTCAAAATAAGGTGCTTCATCCGGAACAACAAGATTTCCTATCTCTTTTTCCAGGTAATTGATCATAACAGAATTCCGGGCACATCCCCCAATAACCATGATATTATTTCTGGGTATCTGCTTTATAATTTCCAGAATTTTCCCCGCCATCATCTTGCAGAGCCCGGCCGCGATTTGTCCCTTTGGAACCCCTTTGTTCATTGCATGGGTGCAATCACTCTTACAGAAAACACTGCATCGGCTTGAGAGCTTGTATGGCGTTTCTGTTTGAGCAAGGGAAATGGCCTCTTCCATGGAGATTCCCATTCTCCCGATCTGCTGCAGAAAAAATTCTCCTGTACCGGACGCACACTTGTTCCCAGCCTGCACCGTGGATATCTTTCCATCCTTTCCGAGGGCATACACCATAAAGGTTTCGCCACCGGCGCTGACAATTGCATTGTAGTGGGTTCCCTGACCATTCAGGTGGGAGAAGGCATTTTCCGTTGCTTCAGGCTCCGGTATGGATGTAAAATTAACAGATTGGCTGAATTTTCTGCCGGTTACGGCAACCTTTGAATCTCCGTCCATGTTCAGCTTTTTTATCGTCTCTATAAGAACTTTTTGGGGATTGCCGTGGTGGGATGTTACATTAGTATCTGTTATGGATATTTTTCCGTCTTTATCTTTTCGCAGATGGACGATTGACAGCGTCGAAGCGCCCATGCATATGCCAATTGAATTCAAAAGAACATTTCCTCTCGTTTCTCGCTATGATTCCGTAAGAAATCCTTCAATAACCGGCTCACTTTGAACACCAGCCTTTGCCTTTACTATTGTGCCATCGTTAATAAACGCCATAAAGTGAACCCCCATCACCCCATAGGAAGCAGCCGCTTCACGATTACTTGATGCGTCAATCTTAAATATCGCGTCTGGAAATCGCGCCCTTATACGTTGAATGATTGGTTCCTGCATCCTGCACGCGCCACACGATGGCGTATAAAAATACAGCACCGTCTTTTTTCCTGCCTGAATCCTTTTTCGCGATGCTTTATGAGGGGTAGGCGCATTTTTCCCTTTCATTCTCCAGGTCCTGAATTCCATTAGCAGACGCAAACCTGCAAAAAGAAGTACAAGCGCTACTACGACAATAAGAACAATTTTCATTTCAATTTCCTCTCCAGTTTTGTTCAGACAAGAGATATACCCCTTTATTGTGAAAAACAAGTGGAAATGTGCCTTGGAATCAAGTTTTGCTTTTTGGCATTTTTGGCTTTAATACTCCACAATTCACGCCCACGCATAGACTCCCCATGACACATTTTTGATCCGACCCTGTTTCTTCAGCCTGTGTACAATACTGTAGATCTTCTTTTCATCAAAACCTGATTTCCGCCTCAACGTCGCTATGCCGACCCCTTTTTTGCTTTTTTTGATAATTTTCGCAATGACTTCAATTGGAGACATATCATCCCGCGCGATCTTGACGGGTTTTTCGGCGGCAGTCTTCTTCTTCCGGATTGTTGATTTTACCTTCCGGGTTTTGACTTTTACCGGAACAGTATCTTCCAGATCGATGCCGAAGACATCCGACAGGCTGGAATCATCAATGACCCTTGAACTCTTTCTCCGGGCCTTTTTGAGAAGTTTTTGTGTCTTGTCTTCAACCGCCCGGGATATAAGATCACCCATATCAACCTTTCTGAGTTTGAAAAACAGGCTCGGATCTTCGTCAAGTCTGGCGCCGATGCCGTATAATGTAGCGGCTACATGTTTGCACATATAGGCCCAGTCGGGGCAGCTGCAGGAAAAACTGATCTCTTCAGGAGATGGAAACAGTCCTTTGCCCTGGGAAGTGAATATTTCATTTAAGGCCTTGGAAAATTTCCCTGCAAGGAGTCCCTGCAAGGAACCGAGTTTGCCTTCGCAAGCAACCGTGATCTTTCTCCATATGTTTGAGGGCAGTTCCTTTATATTGACGGTTACCGAGTAAGGTTTTGAGGCGGTACCCTGTACAAGCGACGTCACCAGTCCCGGTTCTATCCTGAGATCCAGGACAGTTCCGTGTCGGACATAGCTCCGTCCGCGCCCGATGCGGTTTTCATAATCCGCATACCGTTCAAGGTTGACATTCCATGATTTGCCCCACCACGTGGTGGCGATGGACCTTCCTTCTATAATAACCGGCCTGATATCCGGATTCTTTTTTCTCAGCTGTTTTATCTTTTTGGCCGCCTTAGCTCTTTTTTCGGCCACAGATACGTAGCGTGGATAACCCCAATATCCCATAACAATTTCTCGTAATTAGTCACTATTCAGGTGGATAGGTTGAAGGTTGAAGACTGTTAGTCTCTTGTTGGGTTTCGTGCCTCAACCCAACCTACAACTGTCTCCTGCCCCCTTACAATGTCAGGCGAAAAAGATCCAGAAGATCATCGTTATTCATTTCTGTTATCCATGCCTCTCCCGAGCTGGAAATAATCTCGTCGGATAATCTGGACTTTTCTTCCAGCATCAGATCTATCTTTTCCTCTACCGTGCCCTTCGTCAGAAACTTGTGCACGACAACATTTTTCTTCTGACCTATCCTGAAGGCGCGGTCCGTCGCCTGATTTTCGACTGCGGGGTTCCACCACCGGTCAAAATGGATGACGTGGTTTGCCTGTGTCAGATTCAGACCAACCCCGCCCGCCTTTATGGACAATACCATGAACGGCACATATTCATCACCCTGAAACCGCGCGATAATCTTTTTTCTCTGACCCACGGGGATGCTCCCGTGGAATATCAGTCCCTTTCGCTTAAATATGCCTTCGAGAAAATCACCGAGGGGTTCCGTCATTTCCTTAAACTGTGTAAATACGAGAACCCTTTCACGTTTTTCATATATTGTCTCGCATATTTCACGAAGACGTGTAAACTTCCCGCTGCCTTTCTCCTCGAATTCACCGGCACCCAGGTATTGATCCGCGTGATTGCATATCTGTTTGAATTTCATCAGGGACGCAAGAATAAGCCCCTTCCTTTGAATTCCCTCTGACTGATCAATCGTCTCCTCAATATCACGGATCAGGTTCTTGTATAAGATTACCTGTTTTTTACTCAACGGCGCGTAAGTCTTCATCTCTACTTTTTCAGGAAGATCAGATATGACGGATTTGTCCGTCTTCAGGCGCCTTAGAATATATGGGCTTATGAGCTTGCGCAGTCTCGAATACCCTTCCGGATTTGTTTTCAGGCCCTTTGAAAATTTGCCGAATTCCTTCGCGTTGCCCAAAAGCCCGGGATTCAGAAAATCGAAAAGGGACCAGATATCGGAAAGGCGGTTTTCGATGGGAGTTCCCGTCATGATAATCCTGTTCATGGCCTTAAATTTCTTGATCGCCCTTGTCTGCTTTG
>JAGGXJ010000127.1 GCA_021163105.1 Syntrophobacterales bacterium | reverse complement strand
TTTTTTTCTTCCCCTTTTTTACTCGTCTGTCCGACTTGTGTTATTATGCTGGCACTTTTTCATAATTAACAATACCTACAATCTTGAGTGTATTAGGATCGCGGTATATTCGCCAGAGCTAATATAGTGTTAATTTTTTTTTTGTCAACCGCAAAAATTGATGCTCTCGTAAAAAATCTTTTCGGAGCGAATCCAATCATTTGGGGAAAAAGATTGCTGGTAGTGACTGGCCTCAAAAAATTTGACTGTTTGAAGTGCGCAAGCACGAGTTTTAGATTTTTAGTCGGGCAATAGCAGCATCTCCGAAATGATTCTGAGCGAAGAAAGATGTACAGTTTAGTGACATTGATATCAATTGTTCCCACCGGGATGAAAAGTTACAATCCCCTTGAAGAAGAATTAAAAGAGAAGATACCAGTCTATGTTATCGATGATGCTCAGCGGATTGGAAACGCTCAGGATGCTGTCACACATGGCTATGAGGTTGCGAGGAAGATGCACACACACCCAGAAGAGAAGATTCTTGACCTGGGATGTGGTACAGGAAGGAATGCTCACCTGATGGTGTCATACCTTTCTGAAAAAGGCGGGCTATTGGGAATGGATATTTCTGATGAGATGGGAAAACAATTCCGTTCACGCTTCAAAGAATTCACAAATGTTTCTTTCCTTAAGCAGCGGATTGACCAGCCGTTTGAGCTTACAGGGACTTTTGATAAGGCATTTATCTCGTTTGTTATACATGGATTTCCTCACGAGGTAAGAGAAAAGACCATTCAAAATGTTGTTGCTCATCTCAGGCCGGGGGGTAAATTTTTTATTTTAGATTATAACGAATTCTCCCTGCGGGATATGCCCCTGTATATACGTGTTCCCTTCAAGACCATTGAATGTCCCCATGCCTTTGATTTTATAAAGAGGGACTGGAAGAGAATCCTCAGAGACTTCGGGTTCCACACATTTCAGGAACACCTGTTCTCGTGGAATTGCGTAAGACTTCTTGAATCAACTTTATAGGGTTGTCCTTCAATCATTCCAGAAAACCGCATATCTCCCTAAGAATGCTGGAGAAAGATATATCTTAAGCCCTTGCGCGGGAGCAGAAAAGCGCGGAACTACGGCCGCTCAATGAAAACTGGGCTGTTAAATACCGGAAAAATCACATTGAGGAAGGTATGATGAAATTAATCAGTATTTGTCTTTATATTTAAAATCATATTTCATTGTTGTGATCTTAGCTATGAGCCAAGCGATATAAACACTGATGAACATGGGTATTGCATAACGACATGCCAGTTTTACCGTGTCCATGAGGTATCCTTTCGGGTCCTGCAGAAAAAAGTGCATGAGATCACTCACACTCCATGTACCTTCTGCTTCCATAAGCCAGACAGTTGACCGTAAATAGTAAGATGCGGTAGCGATTAAAAGAACAACTATGTAGACGATAAAGGGCTTCCAGAACTGCTTCGCACACCCCTTCATTACCATCACTCCCGCTGCCAAGCCAACGAAGAGGTGGCCTATAAGCAATATCCATCGTCCAATGTTGCCTATCCCTGTATCAAAGAACTGGGAAATAATCCCTACAAGGACAGAGACCGCAGGACCTGCCAGAAACGCTGAAACAAAAGTCCCGAAATATCTCCATGCACCAAAATCATTAAGGAACAGGTTAATCACTATACCCACTATAAATACAACAGCTATGAAGATAATATTCTTGTATTTCATATTCTTCTCTTTTCTGTATCTATCGACGCCCCGCAGGCTGCCATCCATTTTCTTTCAATACCTCTGTTAATATACTTTCTTCTTTTGAATAACTATTCTCTAACAGGTGACGCCCACAAAACCGGGATACTGTGTTTAAACCCGGCTTTTTCATGTAAGTGCTGGGCGATTACGTTAACAATCGCCCAGCGGATATACCATTGTGTATATCAAACACTGTTTTTTTATTGTATCCCACATAAAGGATTAAGCAATGGTTCTACAATAAACGGTATCAGTCTTTGTAAATATAAACACCACCCGGCTGATTGAATTTCTCCGGGTACCACAAACGGGTCCACCATCTCAGCTGCTGTACTTCCTCAGCTTCGTGAATCTTTACCAAGCTATCGCCACAGATCGACTTGATCTTGTTTCTGCACTGCTCAAGATCCGCCAGTCCTTCAGGCGCTATCAGGGTAAATTTGATAAGACTATCGCTGTGATAGTACACCAGGTTGAAGTCATTTGCTCTCGCAAAGTCATATAGCATGGCTACCCTTTTGCTGTCGACCGTGGCATTCTTAAGTTGCACAAAGAAGAAACGTCGCTTGACTCCGAGTGCTTTCCAGTTAAATGCCCAGAAGGGACCTAAAAGAACTTTGCTTTCACGCAGTCCGGCTAAGAGCGATATCAGGTCCTTCTCCGATTGCCCCGATATTTTGGCAATCTTTTTCCAGTTGAATTGCTTCTCCAAGGGTAATTTCTTGTTCCATGCTCTGATGATTTTTACATCGTCCGCCGTCAGTTTGCCCTTTGTAACTGCCGGAAGAGCATCGAAATTAGATGGATAAGCCACATCGCACATCATGGCTTTCTCCGGTACGGCATATGCGTTGGACATTCCATGCCTTACCTGCGCCGACGCAGGTAGAAGGGTGTAGCTTTCAACGATGTCATTTTCTAAGTATGGTCTTTCCAGTTTATACCAGCTTTCCCAGCTTTCAACGTGATACCCTGCCCAGTAATCAAAATCGCCCTTTGTTTCATAGGACGTGCAGAATATTTTGTCATCTCGTATGCTGTTTGTGAAAGCCTTTTTCTGGGCAGCCGTTGTGCCCGGTTTCAGTTTTATAGCGGCATAGTATACATAGTATGGAAAAAACTTTGCGTCATTGACCTGTATACTCATCAGGGGCGCAAGATATTCCTTCTTTACCATCCTGTTTATTCTAGCGGCGACTGTTTTCTTGCTTAATCCGGTTTTGCTGGCTATATAATCCAGGGGATATGCTTCCGCACCCGCCTCTTTCATAGCCCCATATATGGCCCCCCGAAGTGCGCCGAACTCTTTGTATCCTATTCCACCGGTATCAAACTTGCCGTACCCGATGTACGGTTTCTCTTTAGGTGCAATAGCAGTTTTTGCATTTGCAACAGCTACACTTGAAAATGTAACCGCCAAAACCAACGCAAACAAAAGACTTACAGATTTTAACGCCCAATTCTTCTTCATGTCCATCCTCCCTTTAAAATTGTTTTTGCTCACATGCATTCTCATACTTGTATGCCATCCTATATCTAAGACTTTCGATTATGTTTTGACAGAATCGAAGCCGGTATAGGTAAATACTTGATCCACCTCAATGAGATGGAGACAAATTATCAAAGAAGGCAAGTCGATGTCAAGTAAAATGGTCGCCTTGCTTTGATGCCAGAGCGTGCCACGCTAACGCATATCGTGCATTTAGTTTTGCTCTTTCAACCTTTTCGCTGGTCAGTATATATGCATTAATTTTCTATTATCTTTTTTGTTTCCTGCGCAATCTTTAATTCTTCATCGGTTGGAATAATAAGGATTTTAGATTTACTTCCCGCTGAATTAATCTCCCTGATTCCATTTCCGTTCTTATTGTTTCTTTCGAGATCAATCTCAATGCCCAATCCGTCCAAGCCACCGCAACACAATTCGCGAATGTACGATACGTTTTCTCCTATGCCCGCCGTAAAAATGACGGCATCGAGATTTCCCAGAGCCGCAAAATACGATCCTATATACTTCTTTATCCTGTAGGCATAAACATCCAGGGCAATCTTTGAGTCCTCGTCACCGGCATCTTTTTGATCGATTACTTCCCGCATATCATTTGTTCCGCATAGCCCCTTTAGACCGCTGTCCTTATTCAGGAGCGTATCGATATCTTTGAGAGATAACCTAAAGCGTTCCGCCATGAAGAATGGAAGTGCCGGATCAATGTCACCCGATCGAGTCCCCATAACCAATCCCGCAAGGGGGGTCATACCCATTGTTGTGTCCACGCATTCCCCCTCTTTTATAGCCGCCATACTGGCCCCATTACCCAGATGTATTGTTATTAAGTTTAATTCATTCAAGGGTCGTCCCATGTATTCCGCTGCCTTTTCAGCTACATAGGAATGAGATGTCCCGTGAAAACCGTAACGACGAATCCCGTTCTTCTTGTACATTTCAAGAGGAAGTGCATAGAGAAATGCCTTCATGGGCATAGTTTGATGAAATGCTGTATCGAATACAGCAACTTGAGGTATATCTGGAAAAGTCAATTCAGCAACTTCAATCCCAACTAAATTAGAAGGATTATGCAAGGGAGCTAATGGAATGTTTCTCTCGATGGCTTTGATTACCTCTTCATCAATAATAGTGGGTGAGTGGAATGCTTCACCGCCATGGACTACACGATGCCCAATAGCTGAGATCTCTTTCTTATCTTTAATAGACCCATGTGTTGAATCGACCAACAGGTCTACAATACGATTCATGCCTTTAGCGTGGTCACCGATCGAACATTCTTCTGTGTTTTCTTCAAATCCACTGCCACCAGGCAGGATTCTTTTATATGTTACAAAGCTGATATCTTCACCAATCTTTTCAACTATACCTGAAGCTATTACTTTGTCTTGAGAACCCAGATCGAAAAGCTGATATTTAATAGACGAGCTACCCGTATTGATGACCAGTATCTTCATAATAACAATCCTTTTAGACTAAGTGCGGTTAAATGTCGTTATCCACTTTCAGTTTCCTTGAACTTGAAAACTGCAATGCTTCGTTTTCTTAGGCTTAGAAGTGGCGACATTACTTGTTATCCTCATACAAGTTTTTATTCTAAATCACTTTCCACGAAATAATAGTCGCGTCACCGGGCAGATTTCTCGTTTGGCTTATCCCCTGTGTAGTATTATCCTTCTTTAAATAGGCCTTAAAGCAACAGCGCTCGCGATTGCGTAAGAATCCTCAAAGGAAAGAGATATAAGCATCCTGAAAACACCCAGACTCTGAGCAATCTTTCTCGCATTTCCCGACAAGTTAATCTCCGGTTTTCCATTAAGGGTATGGGATACTTCAATATCTGTCAATTTTACCCCTCTCTTCCAACCTGTTCCAAAGGTCTTTAAGACAGCCTCTTTTGCTGCAAAAAAGACAGACAGATGAGAAACAGCATCTTGGTATTTATGTGCGTACTCTATTTCTTTTCGCGTAAATACGAATTTGAGAAATGCTTTCTCATTTCTTCTTAAAGCATCGCGAATCTTGTTCTTGCTTACAATATCTATCCCTATACCGTAAACCATCGTGGCACCAATTATCTGTCAATAGCCTGAACCGCTGTCACAACGATCGACCCGATGATATCATCAACAGTAGCACCCCTGGACAAATCACATATTGGTTTTGCAAAGCCCTGTAGAAGTGGTCCAATTGCATCTGCATTTGCTAAACGCTGTACAAGTTTATAGGCAATATTCCCCGAGTTAAGATCCGGGAAAATCAGAACATTCGCTTTCCCTGCCACAGAACTTTCTCCTTTAACTTTTTTCTTCGCAATAGCGGGTACAATAGCCGTATCGGCTTGGAATTCTCCATCCACCAGCAATTCAGGCCGCCGTTCGCTTACGATTTTGGTCGCTTGAACTATTTTCTCCGCTTGGGGCTCAAGACTGCTGCCTTTCGTAGAGAACGAAAGCATGGCTACTCGAGATTCGCACCCTAATATGGCTTTTGCACTTTCAGCACTTGCTATTGCAATATCTGATAATTCTTCCGCTGTTGGATCAGGCAGCACAGCACAATCGGCAAAGATCAATTTACCGCTTTCCCCCCCCTGGAAACCGGGAATATCCATGAGAAAAAAGCTTGAAGGAGTTGAAACACCTTCTTTCATGCCAACCACCATGGTTCCACCCATAATGATGGATGCGGTTTCGTACACTGCTCCGCCAACCATTGCATCTGCATCTCCAGCTTTAACCATCATAAGACCGAAAAAGAGAGGCTTTTTCAGAAGTCTTCTCACAGCTCCTTCCCTCAAGGAACTTTGCTCAAGTTGCAGAGGAATATATTTTTCAAGATAACTTGGCTCATCCGGGGCGATAATAGATAAATTCGAAATATCAAGATTATGTTCCCGGGCTACCTGGGAGACGTTTTCCTGATTTCCGATCAGTATGGGGACAGCAAGATTCTCCCTCTGTGCAATTATTGCCGCCTCGAGGATGCGTAGCTCCTCAGCTTCGGGAAAAACAACCCGAACTCCCTTCCCGTACACAGATTTCTTTAATTGGGCTATAAATTCATTCTTTTCTGCCATTTTTAAATTACCTCATTCTAAGAATATCTTCATTTTACTTACTGGCTGCTATCAGTCCAAGTGTATAGTCGATAGCGTCGCCAACTGTGGAATTTTTCCTAGCATCCTCCATATCAATTTCAATATCGAACTCATCCTCTAGGGTCGCGCACATTTCAATGATCTTTATTGATTTGGCATTGAAATCATCTACAAAATTTTTGTCCTTCGTTACCTGGTCTTGTTGTACCTCAAAAACCTCTGCAATAATTTCCATTATTTTTGCTTCGTTTTCACTCACCATTGCTATTCTCCTTTTTTTATCTGGCAGATGCTGCAAACTTGTCTGCACCATCTGTCGGGTTAGTATTTTTTGCTGTATTTTCCACTACAGAAGACACAATTAACTCCTCATTATTCATGAGGTTATCATAAAATGCAGGGAGCTCATTCTTTTTGACGACCTCTTCATTCATATATATATGATGGCTGTCCATTATGTCCGAAGCCTTATGATTCGATTCCCTTAGTAATTTGTAGTTGTCCAAAGCAAAGCAACCGCTTGAGGGTTTTTCGAAAGTTTTATTCATTCTTTTCCATATCGTTTTGATCTGTTCTTTTTGAATATTTCCAAAGGTAACCTGGGTAAAATCACACGGCATAACCTCACCCAACGCGGTAATATGCAAACGCGTGCAGCCAGCCCCGCAACCCATATATTCCGAGCTTTCTACATAAGGGAAAGAAAATATCCTGGGATACTTGTTATCCTGCGATCCGTTTGCATCTTTATGCAATAGCTTTAAAAGTCCCCTTTCATTATCTCCCAGAATTGCATTATCACAAAAGGCTAATTTCCCCGTTGGAATGGGTTCAAAAATGGTAACTTCATCTACGTCGAGTTCTCTCATGAATTCCAGAAAGCGAAAGATTTCTCCACTGCGAATCCTTTCCTTTGTCACCACGGTTGCCACACATGTAAGCAAAGATGCCGCCTTAGAATATTGGATGGCATTGAGAGCGATATCAAATGCACCATCATAATTACAGCCTGCATCATGTTTTTGTGGATCAATGTTATCCAAGGATATGTTGATAGAAAATAATCCAGCTTCCTTTAATGCCTTGGCTCTTTTTTTTGTCAGAGAATATCCGGTTGAGAACAACTTCACGATAGAGCGGGAGTCCACGGAGTTTACTATGTCTATCAGGTCTTCTCTGAGAAGTGGCTCGCCTCCCGTCAGCGAAAAATGGTACGTTCCCATTTTTTGTAAAGAATGGATGGTTTGTATAAGCGATCCGGTAGGCAGATCACAGACCGTTTTGTCCGGAACACTACAATACTCGCAGTCATAGGGACATTTGTTGGTTATGGCAATCGTTGCAATTTCAGGCACGGTTGTGCCGTTCATGGTACAACGCCATGCCTTCCTCACGCTTTCAAACGCCCTGCTGGGAAAGGGCGGGAAATACGAGTTGACGAAAATTTTCCCGTTTACCAGTCCCAGTTTTTCCCACTTGAGCTTACTTACAAGATATTGTCTGAAACAATCGGGAAAATCGGACAAGAAGATCGAGATCAGATTCACGACAACACTCTTTGAAATTGTCATTACATTACGTTCCTTGTGCTTCATCCACTCTTTTATCAGTCGAATATGAGATCTTTATTCCCACATCATGACGCATTCGCCCCAGTTCTTTTCTTCCAGTTTTATGGTCCACATTCTGTGCTGCCTGGTAGCCGCCATTTCTTTTACTTCCACGATTTCATCAACAGATTGGAGAATTCCCTTAACATCCTTGATGTCGGAAAGTCCCTGATACGTGCCCAGGAACAGGTCATAACTAGTATCATTGACCTGGAGAGCAATATTGAACTCAGGGTAGTTTTCAACAAGCTCATCTGCCAGCGCCATTTTCCTGTCGCTGTCCATTTTATTATCAAATTTTACAGCAAAGAAATATGGTTGATAATTAAGCTTCATCCAATTCAGAAATACCGGGCAAGCAAACAGTCTTTTTTCGTCCAGTACACGCAGAAGTTTTTCGCCCGACTCTTTTCTCTTTGATAGAAAACCCACATTTAGATACTCAGTAACATCTTTTTTCTTCATCATAGACTGAATAATTTGAAGATCTGTCTTATCTAAAAGTTTTTGAATTTTCTCCAATTTTTCGAACTCACCATCAATTATTGCAGTCTCACGCCAGAATTCATTCTTCATATCCCAATGATTAATTCTTTCCTGGCGCAGCATTCTTTGAATGGGGAGCAATGTCAACTCCTCGAGCTCAGGAAGGGCATATAGCGATTTCAAAACATTTTTATATAAGTTATCAAGGCTTACGATATGTGCACCCACAAAGAAATCATAATCCCCTTTTGTTTCAAAGCTTGTGCATATATAGTCGTTGTCCCGAATCATATTAGATATTTCTTCTTTTCTTTCCGAAGACACGCTCCCTTTCAATTTAATAATCATGTAAAAAAGACCGAATCCAATCGTTTGCAGAGCTGCATCTGTTGGAAGAAGCAAAAGATGGTCATTGTACATTTTATTTACCCTCTTTGTGACTTCATCTATCCCAAGATTGAGGTCTTTGGCAATTGTCTCTTTATTAATCAAGTCAGGATTAGCTCCTGCAAACTGGATTGTCCCTATGAGAAGCTGCACCTTTACTTTGGACCACTCGGCAATATTTGCGGGCAATCGAAAACTATATCCCCTGTATTGGTTAAACATATACTGTCCCTCCTCTAATGTATCGGTTTGAGATGTTGATTGAGTTGTATCATCGCTCTTTTGGAGCGGTACGATATAATCCAGGTAAAAAATTGTGATCAGTCGTACAAGTTTTTTCCAGATCGGGCCTATAACCGGTATTTCCGCTAATTTAGTGCCTAATTTCTGTGTATTGATTGGTGGTGTGAGATTTGCTTTTCTCCAGGCGATATTTTCGAGAAGAGCCGTGCCGATCAACTTGAGAAAAACCCAGACAAGAATAACGGATAGTATTTTATCAAGAAAAGCAAAACAGACGGTCACCATGCAGCTTCCCGGCACGGCAGCTGCGTCTTTCACACACATGATGGTAAGCGCGAGAACGAAGGAATACGCTAGTGCAGCGCATATACCGACAATAACTGTCTTCAAGAACTCCTTAAACCACCCGTAGCTCGCAAAAAAACCAACCAGCAGACCGAGAATTGCTCCGTTAATGGAATTGCCAATATGGACAACGGTAATGCCATATCCGGCAAGTAGAGATGACAACAGAGCGCTGAAAAAACCTACCAGAACTCCGGCAACGGGTCCGCCCAGTATGGCAACCAATATTGTGGCAATATGATCGACGGGTATCGGTGAATTAAGGCTCCCTGCAAGATACGAAAGTATGCAGTTGACAACGATACCTGTTACAACTAAGTAAACCAACTTTATGCCATATTTGTCTTTCACCTGTGCTTTTCGTTTAAGTTTCTGCATATAAATACAAAGTCCTCCTGTGCTGTTTTTCAGGTATCCTCCCTTTACGATGGGCATTTCCAATGATAAAAATAAGTTGTATTAATAAGAGCAGCATTACTTTTCCCTCAAGGGGATTCGTAATAGAATTATTAAGTCTGGCAAGAGTAAGATATGTTTGTGTTCGGATATCTTTGAGATTTTCTGTCTCTATAGAAACAGTGCTCAAATTACGGTCAGTCTGGACGGATGCGATTGTGAGATTATGAGTTACGTGGTAACTGCCAAGGGTATTAACAGGGATATAGTAAAGGATCTGATCGCCGAAACTATAAAATCCCGTTTCGGGTTTATTGAGAAAATATCCTATAAAGTAGACTGGTTGAGTGGCAATGGCTTTGCCTGCATAGCAGTAAAAGGCACTCAGACATTTGCTGAGATTATGGGATAAACCGTACGTACCATCCTCTCTCATGGCTCTGCATTGAGGGGTATGGGTGAATATTTTATTGAAACATTTAAAATAGACTCTGCTCATGTAATACCCTCTACATTAAGAAGGGAGTTTGAAGAATCACTGGAATAGCTTGAAAGTCACAACGAGAACTATTCCAACAGGAAATTAAAAATGAAGTTGCCAAGTGGGTATAAAAGAACATTTCCTGAGCAGAAAAGTGGCCGACAATAAGATGTTAGGCACAACCCCCAATCCTGCGTAAAAAACCCTTACATATATGTCAAAGTAGATTTCTGTCAAGATAATTTTTTAACGTTTGCCATCAGTAGTGTCCGGTTAAATTTTATTGATCAGCGATCCCCCCCCCCATTTAATAATAAAAAGTCATAGCATTTTTTTGATTTGTCGGCTTCAATTTTTTCAAATATTGCGATCAATAAATTCAATAATTTGTCGATGGAAATTGCCAAATTTTTAAGTTAACCTGACACTACCGGTTTGTTATTTAAGAATTAAAAGTGAACCGTTTTTGAGGGATTTACAATTTAAAAGTGAATATCTGATAAGTCACAATTCTTGAGCTTATCTCCATTTGATTCAGACAGAGGATGAAAATCATATTATATTAACAATGCGTCTCATTTTCATTGACACATTTTGTCTGATGTAATATCCTCAAAATTTTATAAAAATTTATAAATAGAAGTGCCATACAGAGACAAAATGAAAAATGACTTCCGCAAGCGTATTTATAACAATTTGAGTGATTTTCTTTCTGATTTGCTAAGTTTTATTATAAATAGTTCCATATATGTGAGGAATATCAAGAACAAGGGAATCAGTCGTAAGCTAAGGGAAAAACTTATGGTGGCTGTCAGTGGTGTGCTTGGGTGCAAATATTGTACATGGCTGCATTCAGAAATGGCTCTTTCCCATGGTGTTGATGCTGGAGATATACAGAGGTTATTATCAAGTGAACTGGGTGATTTCCCGGAGGAGGAAGCCGTTGCACTTGCTTTTGCTCAACACTATAGCGAAACAGGGGGGAAGATTCAAAAACAGGTAAGACAAAGACTTCATAAATACTATGGCCGGGAAACAGCGCGAGATATCTCAGGTTATATACAGATAATCTATTTCGGGAACCTAGCCGGGAACACTGTTGATGCTCTTCTTGAGCGCTTAAAGGGGCATCCGGTAGAGGGGAGCAACTCATGGGATGAAGTAGTCATCTTTTTACTCTCCAGCCCTTATTTTTTCGGAATACTTCCATTGATTGCTCATACAGCAGGCTATATAAACAGAAGAGGCAAAAAGCTAGCTGAGTAGGAACAATACATAAACTTGGTAAGCATTTACAGGGTTTAAAAACCGGGAACTCTATAAAATTTAGCCAGCACTGTTGGAACAATGGGATATCGAGAGAAGTATAATGAAATTAATCAGTTGGAATGTCAACGGAATCCGGGCTATTGAGAAAAAGGATTTTCTGGATTGGGTCTCGAAAGAATCTCCTGATGTGTTGTGTCTCCAGGAGACCAAGGCGCATCCCGATCAGTTAAATGACAATCTGATTAACCCGGATGGATACGAAACCCATTGGGCTGCGGCTGAAAAAAAGGGTTATAGCGGGGTCTCGGTTTTTACCCGGGTCAAGCCGGTTTCGGTTAAAACGAGTTTCGGGGCCGGGGAATTTGATCTGGAGGGGCGTAATCTTGTTGTCGATTACGGAGATTTTGTTTTGTTTAACATCTATTTTCCCAACGGCGGAAACCAAAACAAAAGGGTTCCCTTTAAGATGGATTTTTATGAAGCGTTCCTTAAGGCGGTTGAGGCCATGCGGAAAAAAGGACGGAGTATTATCATCTGCGGGGACGTTAATACCGCTCATGAAGAGATTGATTTGTCCCGTCCCAGAGAGAACAGTAAAAACACGGGATTCCTCCCCGAGGAGCGGGCATGGGTCACCAAACTTCTGGGCAAAGGATATGTCGATACCTTCCGTTATTTAAATCCCGACCCGGGGCATTATAGCTGGTGGGACTACAAAACACGGGCGCGCGAAAGAAATGTCGGCTGGCGGATTGATTATTTTTTTATCAGCCTGGACCTTTTGCCGCGGCTTCAAAGCGCCTTCATCCTGAAGGATGTCATGGGCTCGGATCACTGCCCTGTCGGGATTGAGCTGAAAGGGACATCATGACGCAAACCGCTGCAGGCCTTAGTCTCATGGGGGTCGCTGCTCAATATGGTCTTAATGCTAAGGAAATCCGTGAAGATCTTCTCCTGGCCGGCAGCCCCGACCGTGCAGAATCCCGTTATGTGGTTGAGGATGATCGCCGTGACTTGTTCGTTCTGGAAACCATCCACCGGCACACACGCCCTCACAAGCAACGGATCATCGACGCTCTTGATGAACTCTTCTCACTGGGCATCCCGGAGATTCACCCATATTTGCGCACGGCCCATCAGGGCTCGATTATCGATTTTGATGGAAAGAACTGGCAATGTTCCCCCTATATTCCCGGGTGTGAGTTGAACCGGCCGGGATATCTGCATGAAGCCTGGCGGGGAGAGGTGATCGCGGATTTTCTCCTAAACCTTCATCAGAAAGCTTCGTGCCTGACGTTGTTTGAAAATGAACCGGTCTTTTCTCTTGTGAAATTTATTGAGGATTTTATACGGCGTTTCGAGCAGTATGATCCGAAAATTCTCGACTCCGCCCAAAATGCCCTTGTTTATGTCCGCCGGACATTCTTCCCGGTCCATGACGATCTACCCGTTTTTTTCTGTCATGGAGATGTACATCCGCTCAATATCATTTGGGGGGAAAGGGACATCCTCGCGGTGATCGACTGGGAATTCCTTGGGTTCAAGCCCGAAGGATATGATCTGGCAAACCTGATCGGATGCCTGGGGATGGAACATCCCAAGGGATTGCAGGGCGAGCTCCTTGAACGGTTGTTACAGAGGCTTTTTGGCGGGGGCATCTATGCCCCGATCACCTGGCGATATCTTTTTGAACTGGTTATCGCCACGCGTTTTGCCTGGTTATCGGTATGGCTCCATAAAAAGGATTCCCAGATGGTCGAGCTAGAGCTTGACTATCTGAATCTTCTTGTTGAACACGAAGATTTATTGAAAAATACCTGGCAGGTGACAACCTGAAGAATCAGACCGGGTCCGAAATTTCGACACCGGTTTTCGAACACAACATGAGAAACTGTTTAAATGCGTTGTGAAATTGTTAGTCATAACCAAGCCACATATGAGGTGAAATCTTCCCTCATTCTTCGGCATTACGCCCGAATTTGTACAAAAAAGACGTAATGTCCGTATCCTTTCTAATCCCCAGACGTGTCAGCGCAAAATCGTATCGCACCGGATCGTGCGGGGCCATCACTTGGAATGAGCGCGTTATTTCCAGTGCGGTTTTCATATCCGCCTGTTTGCGTTTTGTGATTCCCAATGCGAGGCAGATTCTGTGCATATGCGTGTCAAGGGGGATAATGAGTTTTGAGGAAGATATATCATCCCATCCGCCGGGATCCACATCGTCATGACGCACCATCCAGCGGAGAAAAAGATTGAGCCTTTTGCACGCGCTTCCCTTTGCGGGCGAAGGCAGCAGGCTGTTGCCACGGTAATTAAACC
>JAGGXJ010000067.1 GCA_021163105.1 Syntrophobacterales bacterium | reverse complement strand
TGGGCTCCGCGATAGGGGGCCTGTCCACCATGGAAAAGGAAAAAGAGAACATACTCAACCTGGGACCGAAAAAGATATCTCCTTTTGCGATTCCGGCGGTATTGGCAAATCTTGCTCCGGGACATGTGTCCATACGGTTTGGCGCCAAGGGTCCCATAAATTGCGCCGTAACAGCATGCGCCGCGGGCAACAGCGCCATCAGTGAAGCCTTCAGAACCATATCCTGCGGTTACGCGGACGCTATGATAACCGGTGGAACAGAAGCGGCCATCACCCCTCTCGCAATAGCCGGATTTAACGCCATGAGAGCTATATCGGTCAGAAACGAGGAACCAGAAAGGGCGAGCAGACCATTCGACCGGGACAGGGACGGGTTTATCATAAGCGAGGGATGTGGCATAGTGATCCTGGAAGAGTTATCTCATGCCCTTGAAAGAGGCGCCGGGATATATGCCGAGATTGCCGGGACAGGATCAACCAGTGATGCCTTTCATATGGCAGCACCGCCGCCGGGTCATGCGGGAGCCGTCAGATGCATGCGGCTTGCCCTGCAGGATGCCGGGATGGAACCCACGGATATCGATTACATAAACGCGCACGGCACATCAACACCCCTTAATGACATATATGAAACGGATGCGATAAAAGAGGTTTTCGGCGGGTACAGCGGGAAACTTGCCGTCAGCTCGACAAAATCCATGACTGGGCATATGCTGGGCGCCGCAGGTGGTGTTGAGGCTATCTTTTCGGCTAAGGCTATAGCGGAGGGAATTGTGCCTCCAACGACAAATCTGGATAATCCCGATCCAAAGTGTGACTTGGATTATGTGCCACACAAAGCACAACACAGGGAAATCAGGGCTGCCATGTCGAATACTTTTGGATTCGGCGGTGTCAATTCTGTTGTTGTGTTTAAGAAATTTGAGGAGTGAATCTTGAAGATCGTTATAGGCTCCGATCATGCAGGTTTTGATTTAAAGGAAGCGCTCAAGGAATCTTTTGAAGGAATGGTGGATATCGGCACTTACAGTGAGGATCCTGTAGATTATCCTGATTTTGCCGCCAGGGTGGCCCGTGCGATCTCTTCGGGGGAATTTAAGAGGGGGATTCTAATCTGTGGCTCCGGAGTGGGGATGTCAATAGTCGCAAACAAATTCCCCGGTGTAAGGGCCGCTCTCTGTACGGACACCGATGTGGCCCGCATGAGCAGAATGCATAACGATGCAAATATACTCGTTCTCGCCGGAAGACGCACGGACGTAGAAACGGCCGTAGCCATCGTCAGGGTATGGTCCAATACGGAATTTGAAGGTGGGCGTCACAAAAGACGGCTCGACAAGATAAATAATATTGAGGGGGAAGATAAATAATGTCCGTTTTGCGGGATTTTGATCCGGAGATAGCCCTGGCTATACTTGATGAAACCAGACGGCAGACCGGCAAGCTTGAACTTATTGCCTCGGAGAACTTCGTAAGTGAGGCGGTGCTTGAAGCTCAGGGTTGCATTATGACAAACAAATATGCGGAAGGATATCCCGGCAAGAGATACTACGGCGGGTGCGAATTTGTCGATGTCGCGGAGAACTTTGCCATAGAGCGCGCAAAAAGACTCTTCGGCGCCGAGCATGTAAATGTTCAGCCGCACTCCGGAAGCCAGGCGAATATGGCAGTCTATTTCGCTGCGCTCCAACCCGGAGATACTGTTCTCGGAATGAACCTCTCCCATGGCGGGCATTTAACACACGGAAGCCCGGTAAATTTTTCAGGGAGACTCTATAACGTTGTTTCGTACGGTGTAGACAGAGAGACGGAAACCATAGACTTCAACGAAGTCGAAGATCAGGCTAAGAAACATAAACCCAAAATCATTGTTGTTGGTGCGAGCGCATATCCAAGAACCATTGATTTTAATGCATTTAGAGAGATAGCGGACAAGACGGGAGCGGTTATCATGGCGGATATCGCTCACATAGCGGGTCTTGTCGCCGCGGGTTTGCACCCATCCCCTGTTCCTGTTTGTGAATTTGTGACATCGACAACCCACAAAACACTGCGCGGGCCGAGGGGCGGTCTGATTATGTGCAAGGAAGAATTCGCCAAAATATTGAACAGTCGTGTTTTTCCGGGCAGCCAGGGCGGACCTCTGATGCATATAATCGCGGCCAAGGCGGTGGCATTCAAGGAGGCCCTTGAACCGGAATTCAATGATTATCAGTTTCAGGTCGTAAAAAACGCCAAAGCTCTGGCAGAGGCCATGACAGATAAAGGCCTGCGCCTCGTATCAGGAGGCACCGATAATCACCTTATACTTATTGATCTTACCGACAAGGACGTCACCGGAAAAGATGTTGAAGCCGCACTCGACAGGGCAGGCATAACCACAAACAAAAACGGTATACCATTTGACACAAAGGGCCCCATGATCACCAGTGGTATAAGGGTTGGTACACCCGCCCTGACAACGAGGGGAATGAAGGAAGATGAAATGAGAAAGATAGCACACCTTATTGCCTACATTATTGATGATGTTGACAATGAAGACCATATAAAAGAGGTCAGGGAAGAAGTTCGCTCTCTGTGCGAAAAATTTCCGCTCTATATAAACCGGATGCAGGGACATGCCTGACATTATGGTTAACAGTTGCTACAAGGGGAAAATAAGGGCATAAGGAAACGCAGAGCATGAATCCCGAAACAGAACGTCCTTCCTGGGACCAGTATTTTATGGACATTGTTGAACTTGTGTCGAGGCGTTCCACATGCCTGAGACGCAAGGTCGGCGCTGTCCTTGTAAGGGACAAGCGAATGCTGGCAACAGGTTACAACGGGCCGCCTACCGGGATAAGACACTGTTCGGAGGTCGGTTGCCTGAGAGATAAGCTGAACATCCCGTCAGGGGAGCGCCATGAATTGTGCCGGGGCCTTCACGCCGAGCAGAACGCTATCATTCAGGCCGCTCTTCATGGTGTAAGCACAAAAGACGCGACGATTTATTGCACCAACCACCCGTGCATAATATGCTCCAAGATGATCATAAATTCCGGGATAACTTCTGTCATCTATAAGGATGACTACAACGACGATCTTGCCGAGGAGATGCTGAAAGAAGCAGGCATAAAGGTGAGAAAACTATGAATTGCCCCTTCTGCTCCAATGCAGAAAACAAGGTTATTGATTCGCGGGTAAGCAGAGACGGAAGCGCGATACGAAGGCGGAGAGAATGCCTGAAATGCAAGAAACGATTCACCACCTACGAATATGTTGAAGATGTTCTTCCCGTGGTTGTGAAAAAGGATGGCAGGAGGGAGTCTTTTGACAGGGGTAAGATCTTTTCAGGGATAAAAAAGGCGTGTGAGAAACGCCCGATCAGTATGGAGGTTATAGAAGAAGCGGTTGACAGGGTTGAGCAGGAATGCCAGGAATCCACATTGAAGGAGATACCCACTCACATTATAGGTGAGAAGATTATGGAAGAACTTCACGCTCTTGATGGGGTGGCCTATGTAAGGTTTGCGTCTGTGTACAGGGAATTCAGAGATGTGAATGAATTTATAAATGAGCTGAAGGGTTTTCTTAAAAAGGACAGGTAATGTTTACCGGTATTGTTGAGAGCGTTGGCATTGTGAAGGGAACGGTCAGAAGAGGAGAGGATGTTCTTCTTGGCATAAGCACATCAATGGGGCTTGGTGATATCAAGGTAGGCGACAGTGTGGCGGTGAGCGGTGCCTGTCTTACCGTTGTTGAGGTCGCGAATGGCAGTTTTTCCGCGGATGTTTCAGCGGAAACCCTGGCAAAAACAACCTTGCGGGCGTTGAAGATCGGAGACAGGGTCAACCTGGAGAAAGCCCTTAAATTGGATTCTTTCCTTGGCGGACATTTTGTGCTTGGACATGTCGATTGTGTCGGAGATATCCGCGAAAAAAGGGAGAGGTCAAATTCTATTGTATTGGGGGTGGAAATAGGGAAAGAGCAGGGCAGGTATATTGTTCAAAAGGGCTCTGTTGCCGTGGACGGTATCAGCCTTACGGTTAACAAATATGAAAAAAACAGATTTTATGTTAATATTATTCCTCATACCGCCCGGGAAACGACGCTTGGGTTAAAAAAGGCAGGAGACCCGGTCAATGTGGAAACAGATATCCTGGGGAAATATGTAGAGAAGTTCACTCACCCCGATAGTAGCATCGATGCAGATTTCCTGTCGGAACATGGATTTTTGAAGTAACTCAAAAAAATAATTAAGAATAAAGGGAATAGAAATGGTTAGCACAATAAATGAAGCCGTTGAAGACATAAAAAACGGCAAAATGGTTATACTGGTTGATGATGAAGACAGAGAGAATGAAGGTGATTTATGCATGGCCGCACAGCACGTCACGTCGAAGGCTATCAACTTCATGGCAAGATATGGCAGGGGTTTGATATGCCTTTCCATGGCGGATGACCTTGCAGACAAGTTAGCCCTTCCACTGATGACTACCAATAACAGATCCCAGTTCGGTACGGCCTTTACAGTTTCCATTGAAGCAAGAAGGGGAGTAACTACCGGAATCTCCGCGAAAGACAGGGCAACGACTATATTAGCAGCGGTCGCCGATGAAGCAAAGGCTGAAGATCTGGTAAGTCCGGGACATGTTTTCCCCTTACGAGCAAAGAAAGGAGGTGTCTTGGTTCGGACTGGGCAGACCGAGGGTTCCGTTGATCTGGCCAGGCTGGCGTATCTGAAACCAGCTGGCGTTATCTGTGAGATCATGAAGGAGGACGGTTCTATGGCGAGGATGCCTGACCTCGAAATCTTCGCTGAAAAGCACGACATCAAAATTGTCACAGTCGCTGATCTTATAGATTTCAGGATGCAGCACGAACGTCTTATAAAAAGGGTTGCCGAAGCCACGCTTCCCACCAAATACGGCGGAGAATTCAGAATCATCGTCTATGAAAACGATGTGGACGATATGAAACATATTGCTCTTGTCAAGGGTGACATACAGCCCGAAGATGACGTGCTTGTCAGGGTACATTCCGAATGCGTAACAGGAGATCTCTTCGGATCACTGCGTTGCGATTGCGGTGACCAGCTTCACAAGGCTATGGAGATGGTGGATAAAGAAGGAAAAGGGATCATAGTGTATATGCACCAGGAGGGCAGGGGAATCGGACTCACAAACAAGATAAAGGCCTACGACCTGCAGGACCATGGAAGAGATACCGTCGAGGCGAATCTTGAGCTGGGATTCAAGAACGATCTCAGAGATTACGGAATAGGAGCGCAGATCCTTGTTGATCTGGGAGTCAGAAAGATGCGTTTGATGACGAACAATCCCAAAAAAATTGTGGGAGTTGAGGGGTACGGTGTAAAAGTTGTAGAAAGGGTTCCCATCGAGATCAAGCCGAATGAGAACAATGTTCGCTATCTAAAAACAAAGAAAGATAAGATGGGGCATTTATTAAAAATATAACAATGACAGTTTTGTGAAAGTCTGGTTCCGGTCATTTTCGAAACGATAACACGTCGAATTTGTTGTGACCAGAGCAGTCAACTTTTTGCGAAACCGTCAAAAACGAATGGAGAAGTTATTATGCCGAAAATCGTAGAGGGGAAAATAATTGCCAAGGGACTCAAGTTTGGTATAGTAGCCAGTCGGTTTAATGATTTCATCTGCGGGAAACTCATAGAAGGGGCAATAGATGCCCTGAAGAGATCGGGCGCGGATGAGAAGGATATCAATATAGTAAGGGTTCCCGGCGCCTTTGAGATACCGCTTGCGACAAAAAAGCTTGCAAAAAGCGGCAACTTTGATGCGATTATATGTCTTGGCGCTGTGATAAGGGGTGCCACACCTCATTTTGAGTATGTAAGTTCCGAGGTATCCAAAGGCATCGCGCTTGTAACATTGGAGACAGAGATACCGGTCGCTTTCGGTATCATTACTTCCGACACGATAGAACAGGCTATAGAGAGGGCCGGCACAAAATCGGGTAACAAGGGATGGGATGCCGCCATATCAGCCATAGAGATGGCTAACCTCTTTAAGCTGTTGTAAGCACTGATTCGAACTAGAGGGATTGATGGGTCACAGAAGAAAGGCCAGAGAGATCGCCTTGCAAGTTCTCTACCAGGTCGATGCTTCAAGGGTCGATGTTAATGAAGCCATAGAGCTCTTCCGGGATAATTTTGGAATATCACAGGAGACTGGTGAGTTCTCCGAGCAGTTGATACGATACACCCTGAGCCACATTAAAGAAATAGACGATCTTATAACAAATTGTTCCGAGCACTGGTCACTAGAACGAATGTCAATAGTGGACAAAAACGTTCTAAGAATGGCAGTCTGTGAATTCCTGTACTGCGATGATATTCCCCCTAAGGTGACACTGAACGAGGCGATTGACATAGGAAAGAATTATGGTTCGGATAATTCGGGTTCTTTCATAAATGGTATTCTTGATGCCATGTATGCGAAGCTCTGGGGAAAAGATGCAGATTAAGGTATCGTCAGAACCGTTGGAAATGTTGGCATATGATAGTCTGGCCTTCGGGGTTTTTTCCGATGAAAGGCCTCCCAGGGGCTACTGCGGTCTTGCGGACTGGCGTTTGAACGGCATGGTATCAAAGCTGATCGCGGAGGGCAGAATCACGGGGGCTTTCATGGAAAAGGTTCTCATCTGCTCTGATCATCGGATTCCTTCCCCTAAGATACTCCTCGTGGGTCTGGGAGAATCAACTCAATTAACATATGAAAAATTATATACGGCGGGATACACTATCTCCCAGACGCTGGGCGGGATGGAATGTGTAGACTTTGCCTTTGACATTCCCGGTTCCGGAAGATGCAATTTGGAGGTGCCTAAGATGGCGGTGACAATGGTGTCTGGAATATTCGATGCGGGGAACATGAAACAGGGGGATGGAAAATTGGCATCTGACATGATAGTGTTGAGTGACAGGAATTTTTTTGATGAAATCATCTTGGGAATGCACGAATTCAAGATAAGTGTAAAAAACAAAATTGCCATTGATATAGTAAGTCAGCAAGCATAAATAACTCATACACCTTGTTTGTTCTTATTACGGCGCAATCTGTATAACTTATTTATTCTTGATTCCTAAATTGAGCTGAGGATTTTACAGAAATGAGAGTTATTGTCATAGGGGCCGGAGAAGTCGGCTATAATATTGCAGACATCCTTTCTAAAGAAGGAAACGATATCATTATTGTTGACAAAGATGAAGAACGCCTGAAGAACATCTCCGAAAATCTGGACGTACAGACCATAATTGGTAGCGGGAGCAGCCCGCAGGTACTGAAAAAGGCAAAACTGAGCCAGGCCGAGATGGTTGTTGCCGTCACCGATAGTGATGAAACCAACATAGTGGCATGTCTGCTTGCTTCCGCGCAATCCACATCCCCATTCAAAATCGCAAGAATAAGAAACCCCGACCTGAGCGGAGATTCCACCCTCTTTGATAAAGATCACCTGGATATAGACCTCTGTATAAATCCGGAGAGGGAGGCGGTGAATGATGTCATCAATCTCATGGAATACTCAGGAGCTTTGGAGGTAATAGACTTTGCCGGGGGAAGGGTTAAGCTCATATCCTTCTATATAGATTCAGATTGTGTCGCCATAGGAAAGAACCTGCAGCAACTCAGGGAAATATACGGGGAGGAGGATATACTTGTTGCCTCTATCACGCGTGGAGATGAACCCATTATACCTTCCGGGGAAACGGTGATCAAAGAGAATGACTATCTGTTTGTGTTTGCCAGATCAGAGGATGTAAAAGATGCACTCAGATTCTTCGGCAAGAAGGCGGAACCTTCGGAAAGGATATTCATTCTCGGGGGAGGTAACACAGCTCTCATGCTTGCGGAATTGTTAGAGAAGAAGGGGGTTGACATAGTAAAAATTATCGAGAAGAAACAGGGCCGGTGCGATATGCTTGCCTCCAGGCTGGATAAGACTGTTTGCCTTCATGGGGATGGAACAAGTCAGGACTTACTCAAAGAAGAAAATATACAGGACGCCGATTATTTCATTGCGGTCACGAATGATGACGAGGCAAACATATTAGGCGCTCTCTTGGCAAAGCAACTCGGAGCCAAAAAAGCCATAGCGCTTATTAATAAGGTAGATTATAATCATCTTGTTCCAATAATAGGCATCGACGGTGTTATGAACCCGAGACGTGCCAGTATCGGTAAAATACTGCATTTCATAAGAAAGGGTAAAGTTATTTCCGCGACACCCCTCGGTGATGAGAAAGCAGAGGCCGTTGAGTTTATCGCTCTTGAAACATCTGATATAACAAACAAACCTCTAAAAGCTATCAATTTCCCCAAGGGCACCATTGTCGGGGCAATCACCAGAAATGACGAAGTGATAATGCCGAAAGGTGATTCTGTTATACTTCCGGGTGACCATGTTATATTAGCAACTCTCCGCTCTTCAATTCCGAAGATCGAAAAAATCCTTACAGTCAAGCTTGATTATTTCGGATGAACACAAAAAACATACTATATATTCTGGGAGCACTCATTTTTTTCTTGGGACTTGCCATGTTTCTCCCGCTGCTTTGTTCTCTTTATTATAACGAGGGGGATTCCAACGCCTTTGTTTACTCCATGGCAATAACTTCCTGCATTGGCGCGCTGTTCTATTTTCTGTTCAAGCCAGGTAACGGAAAGATAAGCCTGACACACAAGGAAGGATTTCTCATTGTTGCCACGGGATGGTTTTTAGCGGCGACATTCGGCTCTCTTCCCTACATGATCTATGGCGCGCTGCCCCAGTTTTGCAATGCCTTTTTCGAATCCATGTCAGGGTTCACCACTACAGGGGCCACTGTAATCGCGAACATAGAAAGTCTTCCCCATGGAATACTCTTCTGGCGTTCCCTGACCCAGTGGCTGGGGGGCATGGGAATTATTATACTGTCCATCGCCATACTACCGCTCCTCGGAGTGGGGGGAATGCAATTATACAAGGCGGAACTGCCCAGTCCCGTGAAAGACAAGCTTACTCCCCGTGTGGCAGAGACAGCGCGTACCCTGTGGATAGTCTATATCATCATCTCCATAATTGAATTTATCATGCTGCTCACGGGAGGAATGGATGTATTTAACGCCATTTGTCATACCTTCACTACGATGTCCACAGGTGGATTTTCCACTAGTGACGCCAGCATTACGCATTTTCACAGTGCCTACATAGATGGTATTATTACATTCTTCATGCTGGTCGCCGGGATAAATTTTACGCTTCACTACGGCCTTATCACAGGAAACTTCAAAGCCATCTTTAAAAACAGTGAACTGCGCCTGTATCTTGGGATTATCCTGACGGCCGTAATAATAATAACTATCAGCCTGAAGCAGAATTTATTCTATGAAGCGGGGGAAGGCCTGCGGTATGCCTCATTCCAGGTGGTTTCCATACTTACGACTACAGGTTTTACCACAGCCAACTTCGATAACTGGTCATCCCTGTCAAAGATTATTCTTCTCATCCTGATGTTTATAGGTGGGTCGGCAGGTTCCACGGGCGGAGGCATAAAATGTCTCAGAATACTCCTCATCTTGAAGTACATCTATAAAGAACTTTACGGTCTTGTCCATCCCCATGCGGTAACTGCGGTAAAGCTTGGTAAAAGGATAGTGTATCCCGAAACCATGGCAAGTATATGGGGATTTTTCATGCTGTATCTTATGATGATGGTTGTTGCCTCCATCATCCTGACCATGCTTGGTCTTGATATGATGACGGCATTTTCGTCCGTTGTCGCAACCATCGGGAATGTGGGTCCCGGATTCGGCGCCATCAATCCATCAGCAACTTACAGCGAGATACCCTACTTAGGCAAGTGGGTACTTTCCTTCTGCATGCTTGCCGGAAGACTTGAGATATACACAGTTATAATCCTGCTTATTCCCGAATTCTGGAAGAGGTAGTCAGGATAGTGCCCATCCGGGAAAAACTCTACACTTGCATCTTACCCGGTAAGACACTGGAATTCTTATACTGAAGGGTTAAATATTGGGCATCGCGGCTGTCTTGTTAAAACCATTCCATGCGATTCTGTAAGGAAGGCTGTTTGTTCGTTTTACACCGGTTCCGGTGACTCTTTCCAGCCACCCTTTCTCAGCATTGTCCGCTTCGGAGAAACACTTGGCTGAAAAATCGTGGCGTTCGGAATCCGCATGATCGGTATAATCGAAGGCGTCTGAAACGAATTTTCTTTCGAGAGTATCCCGCTCCGATCTGTAGGTTTCGAGGAATGTTGGAAGGTCACGCAGTACATTTCTGTGGAGCAGTTCATGCCTCCAGTAAAGGGTCGAAGCGTTATATGTTCCCGATGGCGCAGGCCTGGTATCCGGCATCCCGGCATCGATCCATACAGGCTTAAAGATACCGGTGCACGGCGCCGCCGTTCCGGTGACAAAGTGGGTGGCCTGATTCGGGCGCAGATGCGATACAATTGAGCCGGTTGTCTGGCTTCCTCTGACAGGCCCAAATCCCGCGTGCATGCATATGGTAGAACCCGTGATTCCACTGTCGGCAAGTCGCGTTTTACCGTTCCTGTAACCATGATCCCTCAGAAAGGACATGAGATCGAGAGCTGTCAGGTTGCCTCTCCCGGCGCTAAGCAGTTCGGTGGTTCTCGCGCGGCGTTCTTTGCAGTAACTGAATCTGGTGTAGATAAAATCAGAATAACAGCGGGCAAAGTGAAAATCGCCCGGATTTTTACACCACTTCTTCTCGATTGCGTGATTGACGAGTTCGGGAGAGGCAAAATCCCAGTCATTTCCGATGGTAATGCCATTTGAGATCGCGTATATTCCACTCACCTTTTTAGCGGCCCAGTGACGCCCGGCTGTTTCGAGAACCCACGCCTCATCAGGGTCTGCTATGAGGAAACTGTTGTGGTAAAAAAGCTTGTGCCGGAAACCGCAGTTTCCTCCCTGACCATATTCCGCCAGCAACCCGGTGATTACATGGAGCGCGTCAGACGCGGTGGAGGCGCGTTCCAGCGCAAGGCGGAGGAGATCCATGCCGGTAAGCGATTTTCCCTTTTCATAGGGCTCTTTTGTAAAGACAGCTTCATTTCCTATTGCGACACCATGTTCGTTTGCACCCATTTCCGCTCCCCATATCCAGAATGGCTTAGCCAGGAGAAGGGCATTGGTATGTTTAACCTGAGGGATGTCTATATATGTGCATGAAACATGACTGTTTGGGGAATGGTCTCTGGCGGGAACAGAAATCACATGATGCGCTTCGTTCGGCTCACGATCGGAATTCTTTGCGAACAGTACCGCGCCATCGGCGGTGGCTTCGGATGTCGCAACAATTGTATCGCACATAATGATTCCTGCTAAATATTCGTGGTGACAATTTCACCAATCGACCCTAATACCTTCTCGGAAGCGACTGTCAGCGCCTCGTCATGTCTGTGGTCAAGAGAAAACACCCGGAAGTGTGTGACCCTTGCCGGTATAAAGCGGTAAATATCATTTATGGGTTCAAGCGATATGGATTCCGTGGAGGGGTTGAAGATATTTATTTTCTTGTCTCCTTCCGCCATCGGGTTTATCGGTCTGGGATCCTGAGTCGCGAGATCCACGCGGAATTCCATTTCTTTCAGGGTATCAGGAAGGATTCCCCTTATCTGCTTTTCATATTCTTCCGCACTGGAAAACCTGATTCCCCTCTGTACTTTTTCCACGAAGAACTCCGCCGAGAAAGACATCTTCCACTTGATCTGTCTGCCGTGGAGTCTTTCCCACTGTATGCCCAGTCTTTCTTTTTCCGCGTCTCCTGACTTCGGCCATTCCTTTACTTCGTTGAACAGGCTCCAGTCATCACAGTTCAGATATTCATCCAGATTGTCGGCGGGATCATACGGAAATATTATATCCATGGTATCTTTGAATATCTCCTGAAGATGAAGGTCGAGAGCCCTTGTCGTCCTGTGAAAGTACACATTGGAATACAGACTGCGCCTGGCGTTCAGAAATCTCCCTAACGCGGAAATCCCCACCTGGTGAAGGGTAAGACCCTTCTCCGTGAAGAAAGTATAAAATCGAAGACGCTGCATATCAACGATATCTATGGAAAAACCGGTCATGTAGGCGTCTCTTCGAACATAGTCAAGGTTATCAACGGTGTAAACGCCGGAAAAAAGCTGCCTTAAAAAGTAAAGCCATCCAGGCTGTTCTTCCCTTTCACTTTCGGGTTTCTTTATAAGGAAAGCGATCTGTTCCGGATCAAGGCGTTCTCCTTCCCCGAAAACGCCTGAAGGACTCCGCCTTATATCCTTTATTAGATGTTCGAGCCTGTCTGTTATGATCTTCTGCCCCAGTTTTTCATGGGTCAGGCCATACTGGTCAAGAAAGTGATCGTCAAAAAAGTGTCCGTACGGTCCATGCCCCACATCATGGAGAAGCCCCCCTACTCTAAGAAGCTCTTCAATAAAGTTTATGGAAGGTATTTCGGGAAATGTTTCCCTTAGTCCCTGGTAGAGGTGCCTGCCGAATTCACCGGCCATGTGCATAGTTCCCAGAGAGTGCTGGAATCTGGTATGTTCCGCCGAAGGATACACCCAGCGGGCGCTCTGGAGCTGATATATCCTCCTGAGCCTTTGAAGCCACGGAGAATCTATCAGGTCTTTTTCTGTTTTTTCCGGGGGAAGATCGGGGGACGGCACGGTAAACCAGATATACTGGTATATGGGGTCGGCGATAAGCGCCTTGCCTCGGTATGTCTTTGCAGTTTCTGTGCTTTCAAATTTCATGGGTAAATGAATACTAGACTTTTGCTAAAATATCAAGTCACTGAGTAATGCTATACTTTCTTGTTAAGGTGATTCAAATATCTTTCCGGGGTTCAGTATCCGCAGAGGATCGAAGATTTGTTTGATTTCTTTTTGAATACGGATGCTTTCAGTGGAGAGTTCCATCGGCAGGAACCGTTTTTTTGCGATCCCTATCCCATGTTCACCGGAGATGGTCCCACCCATGGACAGCACCCTTTTTAACAGAGCCACGATTCCTTCCTCCGCCCTGTCTCTGCATTTACGGTCTTCCGCAGTGATATTCACGTGAATATTGCCGTCTCCGGCATGACCAAAGGAATAGATCTTTATCCCGTAAACTTTTTCGAATTCGCGCAGGCAGCCTACCAGATCCGCGATCTTTCCTATGGGGACAACAATGTCCTCGTGCAGATAGAGTGGGAATCTCTCTTCGATCCGTAGAGAGACCTCCCTGCGAGCCTCCCACATTCTGGCTCTTTTGAGAGAGTCAGGGGCCATGACAACATTGACCGCGCCCTGTTCCATGCAGATCTCGCCGATGGCTTCCATCTCCTTCTCTATTACTCTCTGAGCGCCGTCTGTTTCAATAATGAGCATGGCCTTCGTGGATCGTACCTCTTCGAACGGGAGAAGATCTCCTGTTATCTCCAGGCACCTGTCATCTAAAAATTCCACGGCACAAGGGACATGCCCCCGGACCAGCATGGCGGTAACCGCATCCATGGCAGAAGTAAGCTTGGGGAAGAAGGCGACAAGTGTTGTTATCATCTGTGGGTGCGGTATCAATTTAAGGATCAGGTTTGTAATGACACCCAGAGTTCCCTCCGATCCAAGCAACAGGTGGCGCAGGTCATAACCTACCACGCCCTTTCTTGCCCTTACCCCGGCTTCGATTATCTCGCCCGATGGAAGCACAGCTTCAAGCCCGAGAACATAATCCCTAGTAGTTCCATATTTGACGCAGGAAGGGCCTCCGGCATTCGTGGCGGCATTTCCACCGATAGAACAGGTGTCCAGGCTCGCTGGATCGGGCGGATAAAAGAGATTTTTCCTTTTTACGGCATTCTGAAGGTCGAGTGTTATAACGCCCGGTTCCACCACCGCGATCAGATTGTCCTTTTCGATGGAAAGGATGCGATTCATCTTCGCGAGAGACAATACCACTCCACCGAACAGCGGCACAGCGCCTCCTGATAGGCCTGTGCCCAGCCCCCGCGGGGTAACGGGAAAGGAATATCTGTTTGCCAGTCGAAGCAAATCACTGACTTGCCGGGATGATGTTGCTTCAACGACAAGTTCGGGAAGGCGCGCGTCTTCACCAGCGTCCTTTTCGAATTCGTGAAGCTTTTCAGAATCCCGGACAACGGCATTGAGACCCACGGCCTTTTTGATTTCGTTTAGAATTTCCGGTGTGATTGGTGAATATGGAGGCATAATCTCAGGCCACTATCTATCTAACTGTATTGTTCAAAACCGGGCAGTTGGAGCCGGTATTCCAGACGATGGAGCAACCAGGCGGTGACTGAAGTCATGAGGAGATAGATTGCCCCGATCACCATGAAGGTTTCGGTGTATCTGAAACTGTCGGAGGCTATTATCTTTCCCTCGCCGGTAAGTTCGATGCAGGTTATCATATAGGCCAGCGATGAATATTTTATAAGATAAATGATCTCATTGCCGCAACCCGGAAGTGCCCGGCGGAATGCCTGGGGGAGGGTAATGAAGAACACCATCTTAATCTTTGAAAAACCGAGTGCCTGCGCCGCCATCGTCTGACCTGTTTTGACGGACAGGAAGGCGCCACGCACATATTCCGACTGGTAGGCCCCGCTGCACAGGGAAAAACCCAGCACTGCGGCCACAAAAGGGGACAGGTAGATCCCGATATAGGGAAGGCCGAAATACCATATGAATAGCTGGACAACAAGGGGAAACCCCCTAAAAATAAGGACATAGCCATCGACAATCTTCTTGGTGAAGGCATTTCCGTATATCATCAGCGCCCCGACGATGATCCCTATGATGAACCCGAAGATGGCAGAGGGAACAATCAGCTTGACGCTGACACAAAACCCCTTCACGAGGGCGGAGACCACTTCAGGTTGGAGAAAAAAGAGTTCTTCCATAATCAAAAAGAGTTCCCGTACAACTCTGTTATCTTGGAGCAGAATTCCCTGGTCCTGGCGTACTGCGCCTTATACAGTATCTTCTCCGGAGGGCCGGTCTCCACGATGAAGCCATCCTCCAGAAAAACAAATTCATCCGCCATTTCACTCGCGAACCCTATCTGGTGCGTGGACATGATCATCGTCATGCCATCTGATCTCACATCCCTTATGACATCCAGAACCTCTGATATAAGTTCGGGGTCAAGGGCCGAAGTCGGCTCATCGAGCAGCATGATCTCCGGGTCCATCGCGAGGGCGCGCGCGATCGAGACACGCTGTTTCTGTCCTCCGGAAAGTTCGGCCGGATACTGGTGCATATAGCTCTTGAGACCGACCCTGTCCAATTCACGGATGGCCCTGTCCTGTGCCTCGTCTTTGTTCATCCCCTTTACCCTTACCAGGGCTATCCGTACATTGCGAAGGGCTGTAAGGTGATCGAAAAGGTTGAAATCCTGGAATATCATTCCCACCTTCTGGCGATAGCCGTAGATTTCCTTCTTTCTGGCGCGGATGATCTCCCTCCCGTCAAGCCATAGACGCCCCCTGTCGGGCTTGACCAGAAAATTTATGCACTGCAGAAAGGTGCTCTTTCCCCCGCCGGACGGTCCGATAAGTACCTTGAGCTCCCCTTTGTTTATCGACAGGGAGGCATCCTTGAGCACCTCCTTGTCACCATACCGTTTCGTCATATTTTCAATTCTGAGGATAGGGGTTTTATCAGCCATATAAAAAGTCCTTATGAGGAATAACCTGGAATCTTTACTTTATTCTCCAATATCCGGAGCCCTTTTGTTCCCAGATATGTCAGTATCAGGAATATAATGCCTGCCGCAAAATACATGGGAAGCTGTTCATAGGTTCTTGAGGCAACGAAATGAGCGCGAGCCATTATTTCCGCGACACCCAAGGCGTAAGTAACGGCTGAATCTTTCAGGACGATGGAGTATTCATTTGACCAGCCCGGGATGGACAGACGCAGCGCCTGCGGCAGGACAATCAGCATGACTGCTTTTCTGTCACTCATACCAAGGGCGTGCGCGGCCTTCAGTTGTCCTTCGGGCAGAGACATGATAGCCCCCCTGAAGATTTGAGACTGGTAAGCGGAGGTAATGAGTCCGAGAACAATGATGGACACAGTAAATGCGGAAAGGTTGATGTTTAAGAGAGAACACAACCCGAAATAGAAGAGAAACAGCAGAACGAGAAGGGGCACACCGCGAAAAAACCATATGTACACACCTATTATACGACGCAGCCATTTTCCGCCATAGACCTGTCCGGCGGCAATGCAAATGCCCACTACCAGGCCTAACAGCATTGCCCCCACGACCACCGCTATTGTAACCAGCGATCCGCGCAGAAGGTAAGGCAGGGCGCCGTATAATATGATCAGGCTTTCCATCATTCAATCTTTCGGTATATAAAACATGATGGTCTCGTAAAAAGTCAAATTCGATGATTATGTCATTTCGACCATAGGGAGAAATCTTATCTTTTAAGCATGTTATGTTTTAAAGATTTCTCGTCCCGACTCGTCGGGATGACAAGCTAAGGAGACTTTTTACGACTCCATAAAACATGGAAGGCACCAAGACAGGATTGTCCTGATGCCTTCCAAAAAAGATCATCTCTTCGCGCCCAATATCCATAAATGGGCACACCTGTTATTATGGTTTATATTTTGCCTTCAATTCTTCCCAGTAGGGAGAAGCCATCAGCCTCTTCAGTCCTTCATTCATCTTATTGAGGAGTTCAGTGTCTTCCTTTCGGACGGCATATCCAAAATCTTCGCTGGCCATACCAAAAGTCCCTATAATCTTAACGGGTTTCTTCCTCATGGCGTCTTTTGCCGGGGCATCATCCATCGCGGCGGCAACGATACGGCCGTTCAGGAGATCCTCAATTGCGAGGGGCGCCGAGTCATATTCCACGAGCGAAAACTTTTTCCCCTTCTTAATCAGATTTTCTTTTATCCATTTCGCTTCGGTGGTGCCCCTCTGAACGCCGACCTTGTTTCCGTTAGACAGCAATTCATCCACCGAAAGGGCGCAACCCTTCGGAGCTACTATCACCTGAGCAATTTTCCAATAGGGAACGGTAAAGTTGACCTGTTCTTTTCTCTTGTCGGTTATGCTCATTCCGGAAGCCACCATATCGATCTTTTTCGCGCGCAGGCTCGGGATGATTCCGTCCCAGTCCATTGGCTGGTGTTTGACCTTGAAACCCATTTCCTTTGCGATCCAATCAACCGACTTTACATCAAATCCATCCGGAGCACCGTTTTTATCAACATAGGCAAACGGTGGAAAATTGGCATCGATGCCATTTATATATACCTTTCCCTTCGCAAGACAATTGCCGGCCCCCACAATAAAAGAGACGACCATAAACAAAATCAGAACCCTGAAAATTTTCCTACCCATGGGATACCCCTCCTTTTAATAAGTAATGGTTTTTAACCGTGTTTAGAACAAGTGTAAAAACATTTTCCCGAAGAAAATATGGTGGAGATGAGGGGGATCGAACCCCTGACCTCGGCATTGCGAACGCCGCGCTCTCCCAGCTGAGCTACATCCCCACTGAAACACCATTAAGTGGCTTTCAATATCTTATATAATAAGGATATGTCAAGGAATTGTTGGAATTTACACAGATAATCTCAAGAAAAGACACCCAGAGCCTTTGCCTTTTTGTATGTTTCCCTGGCCTTGTCATGGAGCCCTTCAATCTCACATGATTTAACAAGGCTTAGATAGTAGAAGGGATTGTGGGGATCGGCTGAAACAGCTTTTTCAAAGGCCTCCATTGCCATCTTGTGATTATGTTCCCCGGCAAGCGTATTCCCGAGGCGGTTATAATATCCCCCTTTAGATGCCGGATCGAGTTTTGTCGCGTTTTCATAAGACATCTTCGCATCATCCAGTTTTCCCTGTTTGATAAAGATATCACCGAGGGCACAATGGACAAGAGGTTGATCCAGGCTACAATCCAGTGATCTTTTCAGGGCTGTCTCCGCGCGGTCATATTGCCCTGCGTGGGAAAGGACATTACCCAGTTCATTGTAAAACCGGTGTGCATCCGTTGGTTCCGTGGAGATTGCCCTGTTATAAGCATTTTCAGCCTTCTCGAAATCTCCAGCCGCGACATGAGCATTACCAAGACTACGGAAAAACGCGGATGTATCCGGTCCCATCTTTATAAGCATCTCAAAAATTTCAACAGCTCTGACGGTATTTGCCGCCTCAAGATACGAATTCCCGAGGGTAGTCAGTAGGGAAACGTCATTAGGCTGGGCGGCAACCGCCGATTCACAGATTGTGACAAGACGCTCATAATTGCCTTCATTTCTGTATATCTTTACCAACTCATCAAAGGCAAAGCCTGTAAAGATTTTCCTTTTTAACTCTTTTTCCAAGAGTTTCTCCAGGCAGGCCACCGCATCGGATAACCTTCCACTATCCCTGTATGCCCAGGCCAGAGACATAACGATCGAATCATTTTCAGGATTTACCTCCGCCAGTTTATGGTAGAGTTCAATTGCTTCCTCATAGCGCCTCTCTTGCATGCAATGATCCGCAAGATCATAAAACTCGCTGATTTTCGTCTTTTCACTCATAGTTGGTGTCCATCCAGAAATGTATAGTTACTTGAAATAATTGAATTAAATGCGCATTTTAAAGTGGATAAATTCTTTGATTGGTGGTAGTAATATTTTGTAAGGCATTACAATTACAACCATAATCAAGAAAGGACCACAGAAAAATGCGCAAAAAATACAAAGAGCAGCTACCACTCATGGGACATACGACAGATCATCCACACGCGGTAGAAATGAAACTCATAGACAAGATACTTGAAAAGACTTCTATCATATACGAGATGGCACTACAAGATCTCACAAGAGAAGTTAAAAACAAAGAGACCGGAGCAAACGGTATGAGTGCCGAACAGGTTGTAAAGGCTGCCATAATAAAGCAGTCGAGGGGTTTCAGTTACGGAGATCTTGCCTTTCATATAGTCGATTCCGGCTGTTACAGAAAGTTCATGAAGATCGGATTTGCCGACAAGGGATTCGGTCCATCCGCCCTCTGCGCGAACATCAAGGCATTATCACCGGAGACATGGGAAGCCATCAATCGTGTTATCATTGCATATACCAATGAGACAAAAGTAGAAAGAGGGCGCAAGGTGCGTATAGACTGCACCGTTGTCCCATCCGATATCCATAAGCCCTTTGATTCGACCCTTCTATGGGATTCGGTTCGTGTCCTCACACGCCTGCTCAAAAATGCCAAAGATCTTTTCCCCGATGCAGGCATCATTGTAAAAGACCACACAAAGAGGGCAAAGCGGCGTATGCTGGGAGTAATGAACGCAAAGGGTAAAAAGGCACGGGAGAAGCAATACAAGGATCTCCTTTTTATAACCGGGAAGACCGCAGGCTATGTACAGAGAGCGTCATCGATTCTTGAGAAACTCTTCCCCTCTGTCCATGCGGTAAGGATGGTTCAGGAACTGAACCATTATATCGATCTGGCGCAAAAGGTTATTGACCAGACTCAAAGAAGAGTACTTCAAGGAGAATCGGTCCCGGCATCGGAAAAAGTGGTCTCTATCTTTGAGCCCCATACCGACATCATAATCAAGGATAACAGAGACACCTGCTATGGTCACAAGATATGCCTTACCGGCGGGCCTTCCAATCTCATACTCGATTGTGAGATTCTGGAAGGCAATCCTGCGGATGTAACCCTGGTTGAGCAGATGCTTGAGAACCAGAAAATGATCTACGACAAATATCCATCAAAGGTATCTCTGGATGGTGGCTTCGCATCGGCGGATAACCTGGAATTGACAAAGGGTACAATGAAGATAAAGGATGTCTGCTTCGCGAAGAAACGCGGTCTTAATGAGGAAGATATGTGCAAGAGTTCCTGGATATATAAGAATCTTCGTAATTTCCGTGCCGGTATAGAGTCCGGCATTTCATGGTTGAAGAGATGTTTCGGTCTTGCCCGGTGCACATGGAAGACCTTCGAGTCGTTCAAGAGCTATGTCTGGGCATCGATTGTCAGCGCCAATCTGTTGACACTGGCACGAAAGCAGGTGGCATAAAGGGTCTTTAGGCTGAAAATCAGCAGAACCACAGAAGGCAATGGAGAAGTGTATCTAAAATCAAGTACTTAGGGACTACACAGCCAGAAGCGTCATACAATTCGTTTCTATCACAACGAATTGTAGTTTTGACGTGCCTGGTTGTAGTCTTCATTCCTGAAAAAAGGGCATTTCTGGATGGGCACTAGTTGGTTTCTCTAATCATATATGGCAAAGATATTTCTCACATCATAATTGGAACTGGCTCCGAACACGAAAAAGGGTTGTCGCCATTTCAGGCGCAACCCCTTGATTTTACTTGGTGCCGGAGCTCGGAATCGAACCGAGATGACCGTAAGGTCGGGGGATTTTGAGTCCGAAACATTAGTCAGTCGATTTTCCACCATTTTTAACATGTTACATATTAGGCGCTTACAAAAGCCACTTTTGGTTACTTTAGGGTTTGTTAGGTTGTTTTAGGCTTTGATGGTTACAGTTTAGTTACACTATTTACGTAATGAGCGGTAAATACCACACCACTCATATTGAATCAAGTATCCATCAATCATGACGGGATATCGAGATCATGAAATCATTCAGGCAACTAAATTTAGAGGGGGTAAAGAGGAGATATATTCAAGTATATGTGAGGGGAAAACGCGCTTTATACCTACCCCCCCTTCCCTTTTTTCTCTTTTTGGTTGTTTACTACGTATTTAAACATTTAAGGGCATATGCCTAATCCATGTGAACTGGTTCACAAATAACATTGAGGAAACATTGCTTATAAAGGAGGTCTATCATCATGAAAAAACAAGTTAATATCCGTGGCGTCCCCGCCGATGTACGGCAAAACTTTAAGATTGCATGTCTTCAGGCATCTTTTGAAACCGGTTTACCTTTGACAATGAAGGATGTACTGATTCAGGTCATGAGATACTTGGGCAATTCAGACAATTTGATAAAATTTATGGAGGTAAAAAATGACTGATATCGAACACCATTTGACACCAAAAGAAACCGTCCGGCGCTACTGTCTTCAATGTGTTGGAGGTGTAAGGGAGGATGTCAAAAACTGCGAGGGTACTGGATGTGCGCTTTGGCCATACCGCAACGGTAAACGCCCCCCGGTAAAAGCTTTCAGAAAATTTTGTCTCCAGTGCTCAAACAGGTCTTGCTCTTACATAGCTGCTTGTCCGTCTGTTAACTGCCCGTGTTACCCTTATCGCTTCGGAACCAATCCGGCCCGGTCAATAAAATATGAAAAAGTACTCCGTGAGAGGCGGTTTTATGCTCAGGCTTCTATGCTTGACGGTCAGGCTATGGTAAACTCTTAGTTGAAAAATATAATGGTTCTGTGGAAACATTTGGCTGTTTTAGGGAAAACCAGCTTACAGGGATTTTGAATATTTCATAAGGTTAATAGATCTGACGGAGGAGTATCGCAAAAAGGGGTGATTAGGGGTGGTTTATTCTTGTTATCGTTTCCGCCTACTAATCAACAAAATCGTTTCAGGAGAAAATCAATTATTACAGCTTGGGAGTCTTACTGTAATATTGCTTGACAAGATACCATAAT
>JAGGXJ010000153.1 GCA_021163105.1 Syntrophobacterales bacterium | reverse complement strand
TACCGGTAAAACCGCCTCCATAATACTTGTTACTGTCGAACTTTTCGCCGCCCATCCATTGCACACCGAGATTAAAGTCTTTGTCCACGTTAACTTCCATGATAAGGGCTTCGATATATACCATGGGGCGGGGCACATCAAGCTTTTTGATCACGCCCTCAAGAACATTGTAGTCGTCTCTTTCCGCTGTGATAATAAGAGTATTAGTGGCCTTGTCAGGTACGATGCTTATTCCTTTTGAAAGAAGAGGAGCCTTCCCTTTCTGGGTATTTTTGGCATCCTTTGACGGAAGATTCATCAGTACCTTGGACAGCTCTTCGGCATCGGCGTTCTCAAGGCGGTAGACCCGCAGCCTTTCCTCTCCCATTGGGATATCCCTGTCGAGGAGTTTTATAAGCTGTTTGATGCGTGAGGCGTCATTCTCACTGGCCAGGATTATTATAGTGTTTGTGCGTTCGTCAGCTACAATCTTAATATTGGTTGAGATTACGCCCTTCTTCTGTCTGGCCGTTCTCTGGAATATCAGATTCAACGATTTGGCAATTTCTGTAGAAGAAGCGCGCTCCAGCGGAATAACTGAGATCTGTTCCTCTATTCCTTCGACGTCCAGGGCGCTGACGATCTTGAGAAGTCTTTTTATGTTGGAGAGCAGATCGGTTACGATAAGCATCCCCGTGGGAGGATAGGACAGAATAACGCTCGATTTTGATATCAGGGGTGCTAAAACTTTTTTCAATTCGTCAGGATTAGCGTAACTCAGGGAAATAATCTGTGTTACAATCTTATCTTCAGAAATTATCGCCTCTTTCTTCAGACGCGTTTCAATATTTTTGGTTTTCGCGTCTCTGGAAGGAACTACCTTGGTAATATCTCCGGATGGAACTACGCTGAATCCATGCACTTCCAAGACCGATTCAAAGACCTTGTAGGCCTCCCGGATCGAGATTTTCTTCGGAGAAATTATAGTTACCTTGCCCCTGACCCTTTTATCGATTACGAAGTTTTTGCCTGTCAGTTCGCTGATAAATTTGATGAATACCCTGATGTCGACGTCATTGAAATCTATAGTAACATATTTGGACACATCCATCTGTTTTTTTGATTTAGGAAGGGCTTCTTTCTTTACGATTTTCCTGGCAGGCGAAATTTTGGAAACAGATCCTTCTGCCGGGGTTGATTTGGTGCCGGATGTGGTAACGAGTTTTTTTTCGCCTGTCACCTTCGCCCCCATTATGCTTCCGGGTGTAGCGAATATAACGACGCACAGAATGATAACAGATAACAACAAGTATTTCTTTACTGATTTTCTCATATTAATTTCAATTCTCTGTTTTTTCAACCGTAAACCGACAACCGCAAACTGTAAACAGTTATGTCACCTTTGTTATTCAAAGACTTTCTTAAACTCCACCGACTCACGAACATTCTTTAAATCTCTATCATCTTTTGCCCAGTTTTTCACGTCATTATTTATTTGCGCGGCCTTCTTCAGATAATCTAGGGCGTGTGGAATTTCTCCCTCCTGCGAGTAAAGGCATGCCAGATTGTAATAGGGATTGACATAATCGCCCTTCAGGTCGATTGCCCTCTTGAACATTATCTCCGCGTTTTTATTTTCCCCCCGGCTCATATAAATCACCCCGAGATTGTTCAGGGCGAAGACGTGTTCCGGCTCAATATTCAGGATCTTTGTATATTCTTTGTCAGCCTTATCCAATCTGCCTTTTCGTTGGTAGCTCAAGGCTTTCCGGTACAGCGTATCTATGCCGGATATCGTGTCGGCGCTCTTTCCCCCGCTACTCGTATTTCCAGCCATCGGGAAGGGAAGACTTTCTCCTTTGCCGCTGTCGGGAAGTGGAACCGCTGCCGTGCCCGCGCTGATCGCTTTTTTCTGTTCTGGCACCGGTGTTTTTTCCGTCACAACCTTTTTGTGTGGGCTTACGCTGTCCTTTACGTCCGTAGCACTATTCCCGGAGAGGAGGAGAACGATCACGACAAGGGATATCAGCACCCCACCCGCAACAATTGCCCATACTGCCCTGCGGCCGGTATTACTTCTGTGAGTTGCCGCAGACGTTATATGTCCGTAACGTTTGTACAGGCCGTCTTTTTCTTCCTGAGCTTTTTTAAGAGCTTTATCTATATGACTCATCTGTCCCACTTAAAAAAATCCGTATTTGAGAAAAAATCAAAAACCATATCTCTGTTTACCGTAACTGCCAGCAATAGAAAAATAATTATAATCAGACCAGAGAGAAGCAAGAGGCGCTTCCTTTTTCTCTGAGAGATTATTTTATCTGTCAGGTAGCCGCTGCCGATATCGGATACCGCTTTCCTGACAAGATCCCTGCTGATGGTATTGGTATCCCTGCTGTATGCTATAAGCAGCGCCCTGTCACAGATGGCATTTATGCGTCTGGGGATGCCTTTGGAATAGCTGTGGATTTTTCTGCAGGCCTGGCTGGAAAACAGGGGGTCTCCGTTGTCTCCGCCGGCCACCGCCAATCTGTGCCTTATATAGCTTTCTTCCTGATGGTAATTGAAAGGGATCAGGTTGTACCTGACTGTAATTCTTTCATTGAGTTGTTTCAGGGATGGTGATGTAAGAAGTTTTTCCAGCTCCGGCTGACCGATGAGCACTATCTGCAGCAGCTTTTCCCTTTCGGTTTCGAGGTTGGAAAGCATTCGGACCTGTTCCAACACACCGCGGGAAAGGTTTTGGGCCTCATCAATAAGCAGAACCGCGTTTCTCCCCGCGGAGAAATTTTTAAGCAGGAATTTGTTCAGCGCGTCGATACATCGTTTTCTGGTCTTTCTTCCCGGCCCGGATTTGACTCCAAACTCCTGATTTACAGCCGCCAGAAGTTCTATTTCCGAAAGAGAGGGGTTGAATATAAGGGCGCTGTCAACCGATTGATCCAGAACGGAAAGCAGCTTTCTGCAGAGAGTAGTCTTGCCTGTCCCGATTCCTCCCGTAATCACGATGAATCCTTTTTTTTCATTTATGCCGTAGAGCAGATGATTCAACGCTTCACTGTGCTGCGGACTGAGGAAAAGATACCTGGTGTCCGGTGTCATGCTGAATGGATTTTCTTTTAAGCCGAAGTATGATGTATACATGGTTTACGGTTCATGGTTCACAGTTTTAGAGTTTTGCATAATATCATTTCGAGAAGCGTAGCGACGAGAAATCTTAATGAATCAAGTTTGTTAAGATTTCTCCCTGTGGTCGAAATGACAAATTACGGCATTTGTGCAAAGATCTCAGGTTATGGTTTGCGGTTCCGATCTACAATAACCGGCAACCGGTAACTACTGGAATACGTATTCCAGATTCCGCTCTTTCCCTTTTCTTTTGATGTTAAGGTTTATTGCGGAGCCTGATTTTAGCCCGTTGTACAGTTTAAGCATTTCATCCGGACTCTTAATAGGGCTGCCGTCAACGCCCTGTATGATATCTCCATTCTGCATGCCCATTTTCTGAAATATGCTTCCCTTCTTTATCCTGTTTATGATGAAGCCGTCCGACTTTCCGGCGGAGAAGTATGGTCGGATTCTGGCCTGAGTAAGAATCTTACCCATATCTTTCATGGCGTCATCTATCTCGGCTTTTTTCACGGTGATGGAATTCCCGGCGCCGGAAGCTGTTCTTTCACCAATCCCAGCCGTGTTTTTGTCTTCTTTAACTTCCATGGCCAGCATCTCATCTTTGCCATCGACGTGCAGCACAACCATGCCGCGCATTATCTTGACCAGTGTGGCGGAAGCAATGGCATCGCCCACCCTGAAAAGTGACTGTTTTTTATGATCTTTCTCCTCAATAACAGCGCAATCCAGTTTTCCGGTTCCGTAAACCGTTCCCAGGAGGGCCAGATTCAGTTTTGTGGACTCCAGCTCATCAACGTTGATATATCTTTCTCCCGCGGCTTTATTGATTGAGCCGAACAGATTTCTTTCAGAAATCACACGGTAAGAACCAAGGGACTGCCTTTTGATAATCGGAAGGACCCTCTTTTCAGTGGTTGTTATCCCGGTTTTGATGCGGGCAAGTTTTGCGTCTATCGCCCTGTAGAAGATATCTACTGACAGATATGCGAGTATGGTGATTACTATCAGGATGACTATTGCACGGTATCTTGGTGTCATAATCTCACATAAACCTCAGGATCGGATTGGCAATGGTTCCATTTAAGGCGGTTGAAATATCTCTGTTCATGGCATGGATTTTCACATTGCCTTTTATGGCTAATCTGCTCCGCATGATGTTTTTATTCAGGAATATGTTTCCGCTGAAAGATCCGTTCAATTGTTTTCCTGTCATTTCCAGACTGGTTATTTTGAGGGTGCGATTTTTAAGGGTCAGATCTGCCTCCATTTTATCAAAATCCAGTTCTCCGAAGCTGAATATGTCCCTTAAAAGCTGTACACTTCCATCGACGAGAGCGAGCCTGGCATTGCCTGTGCCGCCGGCAATTCTATCCAATCTTCCATCGTATGACAGTGAACCGCTGAGTATGCCGGCAGTCCGGCGGCCTGTCACTGTTTTGAGACAGGAACATTTCCCGAGGTTGATACCACTGAACCCCGTATTTATCCTGACTGGACCTTCGGTCGAAAAGCGGTTCGCGAAAGCAACATCCGTCTGCATATTTCCCCCGTATATGCTCGCATTCAGGAGGAGCGACAGTTTGCCTGAAAGAAGGCTTGCAAGTGCCGGCCGTATCTTTAAGGTATCCGTCCTGAAAACCAGGTTCGGCCTGTCCCTGAAACCGATTTCGACATTGCCCAGTTTTATGCCCGGCAGGAGACAGAAGCTTGCAGATTCAAATGAGAGAACAACATTCGGGTTACCGGCCACAACGATTGATTTAATATAATTCGCCGCGTTGTCGGATGGGAAGCGAACATACAGGAATATTACGGTGATCAATATGCCGTATATTGTATATGTGATCCATCTTTTTGTTTTCATAATAATAACGGGTACCGGTTTACAGCTCACGGTTCACGGTTTCGATCTACAATAACCGGCAACCGTAAAACCTTCTAATCTCTTAAATATGTCACAAGTTGCATTAGAACAGTCAGGTATTCCGGGCTTCCTCTGCTCTGCTTTATCGAAATTCTCTTGATCATGACCAGATTCTCAGGCGATTCCACGAGATACAGGTATTCGACGAGCTGCTCCAATGTAACATTTTCCAGTTTCATCTCCACCGTTGATTCGTTGTATGATTCTCTGTTTGTTGAGGTTGAGGGTTTCATGTATTTTATATTCGGTTTTACTCCACTTCGTCCGGCCTGTTTTTCCAGAAATGAAAAAAGGGTAAAGTTCCCGGGCCTGCCGGCAAGCGCCTTTTCGATATCAACCGAATTTGTCTTCAGCGCCATATATTCCGAGCTGAGAGAGATAAGTTTCTTCAATGTCTGTTCTTTTGCCTGAATAGAGCGCCTGACCTTTTTTTTCTCTGCCAGGAATGGGAACAGAGCAAACTGGAGGATAACAATAAGGATGACCATGACAATGCCGGCGGAGACATAATATCTTTCCCGCTTTGTCAGTCTGAATTTAAATTTTGTCCAATAATCCATCGCCATTGATCTTTTCCTGATCTCCTCGACCTTCTAACCTTCTTATTCTCTTATCTTCTCACCTTCTATTTTTTTATCCCCATTCTCAGATCAAATCCGACCCGGTTTCCCTTTTTGATAAGGCTTGCCGAGTTTATTGTAACGTTCTCGAAACAGCTCGATTTACCGAGTTCGCTTTTTATGCCGTCAACGCTGTTGAAATTGTCGGTTTCACCCTTGATTTTCACAGTGTCACCGTCAAACGCAAAACTTGTGATAAGGAATTCCGTAGTTCCCGGAACAAGTCTGGAGATATCCTTCAGGATATCCAATGTCTTTGTCCCGAATCCGGCGCTGTTCAATCCGGTGGAGGATTGTTGTGCCAGGTCTATCTTGACTTTGAGCTGCTGAACGGGATCAACGATTCTTGTGACTTCGGGGCAGGTTTTTTTGAAAACGGATGTTATTTCACCTTTTAACTTGTCCAGATGTACCCGGCCATAGTGGTAGTCCATATACAGATCAATTCCGAAGGCGCAAAGTATTATGAAAGCAAGTGCCGCTACCCATTTGAAATCTTTCCGGAATCTTTCATATACCTTTTTCGGCTTGAATTTTTCCCTGGCAAAATTAAATCCAACGCTCTTTTTTGCCTCTCTGGTAGCGAGGGCGAGAGCCTGGTTCATCAACATGGGATTTAAACCTTCGGTAATTTCCTCCTCCATACCGATATCTTCCGTTGCTGAGACATCAATCATTTCCACCGGAAGAGAGAAGAAGTCTTCCATCTCATCTCTGAGCGGCTGGTAGAGCGCCCCGCCTCCGGTCAGAAAGATTCCGTCGGGTTTTTCTCTGAGCTCACCTTTTGACTCTAGGAATTCCAGAGTGTTCTTTACTTCCAGGAAGAATTTACGGCAAACTGTTGATACCTTTTCTACGGTCCCTCCTGCGTCACCTGACCTTTTTTTCTCTTCAGCCTCTGAAAATTCAATGCCGGTGGCCCCGGCCAGGGCCTCGGTAATATTTGCTCCTCCGAAGAGAAAATGTCTTATGTGAAAAACCTTGCCATTCCTGAACAGCACGCCTGTGCTGTCCCTGTGGCCGATATCCAGGAGTAGACCGCACCCCGGATCGCTATCGGATGTGGTTCTTGAGACAACGGGGACCGCATCTATATCGATTATTGATGCCTCAACATGGCATCCGTCAAGTTGTCTGACCCGGTCGCCTACAACCGATTCGGGGATCACGGCGGCGAATATTTCCGATTGATTTTCCTGATCCACAACCGTGTAGTCTATAAGGACATCATCGGCGGGATAGGGAAGGAGCGGTTCGAGTTCATACGCTATGGTCTTGTCAATCTTTTTTCTGTTTTTGAAGGGGAGCTTTATATTGCGGAAGGAAAAGTTTCCGGAGGGAAGCGAGGTTACGCATACACTGTTTCTGAATGCTTCATTTTCAAACAATCTTTCCAGGGCCTCTTCAACGCCGCCCGCCTCATCAATATCAACAAGGGATACATCGGCAATCTTGTACCCTTTCAAGCCGGCTGTAACCCGGACTGCCTTTATGCTGTTACTGCCGATGTCAAGACCGAGAATCTTTTCCGGCATCAGTCCACCTTCCAGGACAGTCTTTTTACCGTCCCTCCGCTGTTTCTTTCGATTACCCCGCTTATTCTTTTACCGATATCATTCAGATAACCCGTGGATGTGATCCTGAATATGTTGCTTTGAACAGTTATCAACCCGGGGTCGATGGTTATACCGGTCATCCCCGGAATGTTTTTATACCACGCGGGGTCCAGAAGATTGTTTTCTTCATTTCTTCTGAACTCATCCATATCATAGACCATCTCATTCGTGATTTCATCAGACAGCGCTTTGAGTATCAGATTCGGAGCGGTGTTAATGTTTATCGCACCCTTGCCGTACAGTGTAAAATACTCCGCGATACCGGGTGTCTCGTCCGTGCCGTAATACAAATTTTCTGTAATGCCCTTTACCATTAAAAGTTCTTCAATACAATCCAGAGGAGCGTTTTTGCATGCATATGGGTTTTCTAACCCCTCGTAGTATATATTTTCGGCGCCGAAACCTGTTGTCTCATCATCCTCATCTATCCAGTCCTTTACAGCGTCCACAATGTCGCGGACCTGCTGTTCGTCGAGATCGAATTCTGACAGGCTTAGAAAGCCTGTCAGAAGATCTTTGATCTTGTTATTATATTCGGTGCCGTTTACAAGATTGTTAATCGGAATTTTGCCGGACTCATCACCGATATGCAGCCTGAAATGTCCGGTGTCAAAGAGGATCCCTGAGCCGGCGGAAAGCAGTTCCGCTTCAGCCCAGTCTTCATTCAGAGAATCAAGATCGTTTTTATCCTTGGACAGAAGGGTTTCTCCCATGCAAAAGCCGGACTTTGCAATACAGGCGGCTCTGATTCCGTCGCCAAGATTCGCTGCTTCATATATCCCCGACCTTGATGCCATATTCAGTTGGAGCGTGATTGCGACAATAACACTGATCATCAGGATCACCAATATCAGCGCCACACCCCTGTCATTCATCAAGATCTTTTTCATTGATTTCCCGCCATCGGCAGAAACACCTTTGTCATAAACCTGTAAGGCTTATCTCTGCTATTGGGATTTACAAAATCCATGCGTATGAAGACAATAGCAGGGATCTTGTCTTTCTGAGCTTTTAAATCGGATTTAGAGTTCCAGGAGTCGTACTCTACCTCGCTGCCGTCATAAAACTTATATGTAAGAGACTGCAATCCGTCACAGAGGATATATCCTTCCTCGTTTTCTTCTGTCGTTTCACCATGATACAGTTCATCCCTCCGTTTCAGGATATAACCGTCTTCCTCGTCATCCTTTACGACGGAGTAGTTTATGATGGCAATACCCGAAGACCTTTCATCATCAAAATTCAGATGGGAGGAGGAGAGGAATGACAGCTCCATTAAATCTCCCGTTTCAACCTTCCCGGAGACGAATTTGAAGGAGCCCTTGTATCCGCAAGCGGATTCCATGTCTTCTGTCATCCTGTTTATTGCTGTTCGTGCCATACTGTAGATATCATCACCGGACCGGGTCTCTTCTACCAGTTTGAAAGTTCCGGTATAGGCGGCATACACCGTTGTAAGAACCGTTGCCAGTATGAATATGGCGATAAGTATCTCAATAAGTGTGAAGCCGTTAATAGGGACAGCGCCCTTTTTGTTCAGCATTTATCGGTTGCCTTTGAAAAATCGTCATTGTTTAAATTTTGACAAACTCGTAAAAAGCTCCGCTATGCCCCGATGAGTCGGGACATTATAATTGCAAGTAACTTGC
>JAGGXJ010000126.1 GCA_021163105.1 Syntrophobacterales bacterium | reverse complement strand
GGGAAGGAGAAAAACCTGTGGTTTGGCAATCTAGGATTGATCCTATTCACGAGAGTTTTTAAAACCATTGGAATACGAATTTACCCTTAAGCTGATTTTATTGGCTGTCCTGCTCGTCCTGTCGGGATTTTTTTCCGGTTCCGAAGCATCTATATTCTCACTTACATCCCTGCATCTCCACAAGATGATGGAGGAAAAAATCCCCTTTTCGGCATCCGTCAGGAAATTGCTGAAACGGCCCAAGAGGCTTCTTATCACCATTCTTGCGGGCAACGAATCCGTAAATATCGCGATCTCTGTTCTAACAACTTCCGCCTTTATCTATATCTTTGGAACTGAAGGCAAATGGATGGCAATAGCCGCCGCAAGTATCACCCTTATTATCTTCGGCGAAGCGATACCAAAAACCTTCGCGGTTACTCATCCAATCCGGTTTTCCAGCGCCGTTGCGCTTCCACTGGTCTTGGTCACCGGATTGTTGCGCCCTTTGGTCTGGTCTCTTGAAAAAATATCAGACATGTTCGTATCACTCTTCAGCAGGAACACCCGGGGGGGTAAAAAGGCGCTGACCGAAGACGAATTCAAGGCACTGGTCGACGCAGGCCATCGGGAAGGAGCTCTGGAAGAATCCCAGAAGGATTTGATCCACAGGGTATTTGAACTTACCGACACAAAAGTATCGGACATAATGATACCGAGGGTTGATATGTTTTGTCTCCCCCTCTCCATAAACATACAGGAAATAGAACAGGAAATCATAAAGGCACGCGTATCAAGAATACCTGTCTATGGAACAGACAGAGACAATATCCTGGGCATTCTGCATGCAAAACACCTGTTGGCCGAAACAGAGGGAGAACACAAGAGTATCAACTGGCAACATCTTCTCAAAAAACCCTACTTTGTCCCTATGGAAAAGAGAGCGAATGAAATGCTCAGAGACTTCCAGATAAGAAGGCTCAAGATGGCCATGGTGGTTGACGAGTATGGGGGTGTAGCCGGGCTTGTAACCCTGAATGATATTCTCAGAAATCTTTTCGTGGATATTTATGAAGAGCACAGCGACACCCGGAGAATGTTTCGCAAGGTCAGTGAAGACACATTTATGATCTCCGGCATGATGGATATTGAAAACTTCAGCAAACTCGTGGAGGTTCCTGTCTCAATGGAAGAATTTGACACAGTTGGAGGTTTTGTATTTCACCTGTTTGGAAAACTGCCGGCGGAAGGTGAAGAAGTGTCCGTGGAAAAATACATCTTCAAGGTGGAAAAAATAGATAAGGCAAGGATACTGACCATAAAGGTCATAAAAAGGGAGGACCCACGCGATGCCTGATCTCTTGTTTTTCTTCCCACTCCTCATATTTCTGTGCCTGGAAGGGCTGTTCTCCGGAGGAGAAATCGCCCTGGTCTCTTGCGATATTAATATTGTGAGACAAGAGGCAAAATCCGGTTCCCGTTCAGCATCTATCGCATTGAGGCTGATGGAAAAACCGGAGTGGTTTCTGTCCACAACACTGACCGGCACAAATCTCTGCGCCGTCACCAACACCGTCATCACCACCACCATGTTCATATCCATGTTCGGGGTAGAAAGGGGTGAGCTACTCTCCATAGTAGTCATGATACCCCTCATCCTGATCGTGGGCGAGGTTATACCCAAAAGCATCTTTCAGCAGCACGCGGATCTTATGGCCCCTAAAATTTCCGGGTTTATATGGATCTCTTCATGGATTTTTTATCCCGTTGTCTTTGTCCTGTCAAAAATCTCACGAAGGGTTGTTTACACGTTCTCAGGAAAAAAAGATCTCGTCTATTCTTCATACATAACGAAAAACGGGCTGGAATCGCTCCTACAAGAGGAGAAGAGCGGTGGTGATATTATGAAATCGGAAAAAGAGATGATACAGAGAGTCTTTGATTTTTCCGACTCTACCGCGGAACAGATTATGGTGCCCTTATCCAATGTAACCTCTCTACCTGCAAAAACTACACTGGAAGAGGCTGCGCGGGTCATTGCCGAAAAAGGCTATTCTCATATACCTGTTTACGGTGAGAAAGTATTTGACATTATCGGTATATTATATTCTTTCGACATCCTGGAGTTTGTTTACAGGAAAGACCAGACTCTTCTTTCGCCGGATGAAATTCTCATTGAAAGTTGCGCGAAAAAAAATGTCTTGTATGTTCCTGAAACAAAACCGGCAAAGGAACTCTTCTTTGAACTCCAGAAAAAGGGCGAGCATATAGCCGTTATCGTTGATGAATATGGAGGAGCCACAGGTATTGTAACCATCGAAGATATACTGGAAGAGATTGTAGGCGAAATTGAAGACGAATGTCACAGTGACGGCGCCGTACTGTATCGAAAGGTTGGACCGGGAAAATATCTCTTTGACGCGCAGGCAAAGATAGACACCGTGCGCAATCTGATACCGGTTGATATTCCCCATGGGGACTATGAGACTCTCGGCGGTTTTATATTGTATAAGATGGGGAGAATACCAAGAAGAAGTGATACCTTCAAACATGGGCCTCTTCTCTTTGTTATAGAGGATGCCGACATGAAATTGATCCGGGAAGTACTGGTGGTACTCCCTCCCGGTATGGATCTGCTCCGATAGAAAGGTATAACCAATGGTAAACCGGAAAAGAGAAGGCCTGGCCACTATTATCCTGGCTGCCGGCAAGGGCACAAGAATGAAATCCGATCTGGCAAAGGTGCTTCACCCGGTCTGTGGCAGGCCCATGTTAACGTATGTGGTCGAACTTGCGCAAAACCTCGACTCAGAAAAAACTATCGTTGTAACAGGACATCAGGCGGATATGATCAAAGAGGCCACGAAGGGCAGGAATTTGATCTATACCTTTCAGAAAAAACAGCTTGGCACCGCTCACGCGGTGTCCCGGGCCGGAGATAATCTGCTTGGCTTCGATGGAAATGTACTTATATTGTGTGGAGACACGCCGCTTCTTCTTCCCTCCACGATAGAAGCCCTGCTGGAAAACCACCGGTCAAACAGCGCCGTTATAACCGTTATGACCACCATTCTCGACAATCCCGGCAGTTATGGAAGGGTCGTAAAAAGTGAAGAGGGAGATGTCCTGAAAATCGTAGAGGCACGCGATGCCGGCGCAGAGGAAAAGATGATAAAGGAAATAAACACAGGCATATACTGCGCTGAGAATGCCTTCCTCTTCGAAGCTGTAAAAAAGATAGACAACAAAAATGTCCAGGGCGAGTATTATTTTACCGATATCTTCGAGATCGCCCGCAGAGAAGACCGCAAGACTGGATCATTTATAATAGATGACCCTTCCGAAGCCATGGGGATCAATACTATTGATGATCTAAAAACCGCGGAAAGGATTATGAGAGACAGACCCTGTGACAAACTTTGAGATTGACTTGAAAAGGTAGAATTGTTAAAAAATGGACTTGTCAAAAATTCAATACTCTTTAGAGGAGGAATCCTATGAAAAACAGCAAGTTTGTATTGTGGTTTAACGAGATAGAGTTGGATGACATACCCCAGGTCGGAGGTAAAAACGCGTCTCTGGGCGAAATGCTAAGAGAGCTTACCGCAAAAGGGGTCAATATACCGGATGGCTTCGCTATTACCGCCTATGCATACAGATATCTCCTGGAGTCCGCGGGAATAAAAAAAGAGATGGAGGACATCCTCTCTGATCTGGATACTCACGATATGCACAATCTCAGCGAGAAAGGGGAGAAGATCCGGTCCCTTATCTATAATGCCGAGATTCCCGATGACCTCACCCAGGCAATTCTTGATGCTTACCGGAAACTCTGCGAGGAGTATGAGGAAAATACGGACGTGGCCGTGCGAAGTTCCGCGACAGCCGAAGATTTGCCTGACGCGAGTTTCGCCGGACAGCAGGAGACATACCTGAACATCAGAGGAGAAGATGCCCTGATCGATGCATGCAAAAGATGCTTCGCGTCGCTCTTCACCAACAGGGCAATCTCATACCGGGAAGATAAGGATTTCGATCATTTGTCAATCGCGCTCTCCATAGGGATTCAAAAAATGGTACGTTCCGATCTTGCGGCCTCCGGCGTTATTTTCTCGATTGACACTGAATCAGGTTTCAGAAATGCCGTTCTGCTCACCGGTTCTTACGGTCTTGGCGAAATGGTTGTCCAAGGCACGGTCAACCCCGATGAATTCTATGTGTTCAAACCCACGCTCAAGACAGGATACAAACCCATTCTCCAGAAAAAACTCGGGACCAAAGAAGTAAAGATGGTTTATTCTTCCAACAAAGAAGACCCCGTAAAAATTGTTCCGGTCGCGGAAGATGAGAGGAAAAGATTCTGTATCACAGAGGATGAAATCCTGACGCTTGCACGGTGGACCTCCATCATAGAAGATCACTACTCGGAAAAGGCCGGGGTTTTTAAGCCCATGGATATCGAGTGGGGTAAAGACGGAAATACCGGTGAACTCTTCATCCTGCAGGCACGGCCCGAAACCGTCCAGTCCCAGAAGGATGTAAATGTTCTGGAGAGCTACAAGCTTTCTGAAACAGGCAATCTCATCGCTACGGGAACGGCAGTCGGATCAAGGATCGGCGCGGGAACGGCGCATATCATAGAGAACGCCAGTGATATCAAGGATTTCAAGAAGGGCGAAATCCTCATCACCGATATGACGGATCCCGACTGGGAGCCAATCATGAAGATCGCCACCGCCATTATAACAAACAAGGGCGGGAGAACGTGCCATGCCGCCATTATCAGTAGAGAGCTGGGCGTTCCCTGCATAGTGGGCACGGGAGACGGAACGGAAAAGCTGAAGGGCTTCAGCGAGGTGACAGCATCGTGCGCTGAAGGGGAAGTGGGAAACGTATATGAAGGCATATTGAAATACAATATCAAAAAAATCAATCTGGAAAGCATTGAACGTCCCAAAACGAAGATTATGATGAATGTCGGCAATCCGGATATTGCCTTTGACGTAGCATCCATTCCCAACGACGGCGTAGGTCTGGCAAGGCTGGAATTTATCATAAGCAATTTTATTCAGATACACCCTATGGCCCTGATACAATTTGACAGGGTGAAGGATGAAGAGACCAGAAAATCAATAGAAACACTCACTCTGGGATATGAAAACAAGGCCGATTTCTTTGTGGATAAGCTGGCCCATGGCGTGGCAAAGATAGGCGCAGCCTTTTATCCCAATGATGTAATCGTCAGAATGAGTGATTTTAAGAGTAATGAATACGCGAATCTGATTGGCGGGTCATTCTTTGAAGTCGATGAGGAAAATCCCATGATAGGCTTCAGGGGAGCATCTCGTTATTACGATGATCGTTACAAAGATGGTTTCGCCCTTGAATGCAGGGCAATGAAAAAGGTCCGAAATGAAATGGGCCTTTCCAATGTGAAGCTTATGGTGCCCTTCTGCAGGACCGTAGGCGAAGCCGAAAAGGTTGTCGATGTCATGGCACAGAATGGCATTGTTCAGGGAGAAAACGGCCTGGAACTCTATATGATGGTTGAAATTCCCAGCAATGTGATCCTTATAGAAGAATTCGGCAAGATCTTCGACGGATTTTCCATCGGGTCAAACGACCTTACACAGCTCACGCTGGGACTCGACAGGGACTCCTCTCTAATAGCTCATATCTTTGATGAAAGGAATCAGGCAGTTACAGATCTAATCCGGACGGCAATAACCAAGGCGAACAAGATGGGCAGGAAGATCGGCATCTGCGGGCAGGCCCCGAGTGATTATCCCGAGTTTGCCGAGTTTCTGGTTGAATGTGGTATCAACAGTATCTCTCTCATCTCAGATACCGTTATTGAAACAACACTTGACGTATTAAAAACAGAGAAAATGCTGGGCCGATAACGATACCTTTGATATAATCTCTCCCACAAAGATATGCGGCTTTTGCCCAGCCGCATATCTCTATATTTTGTTTTCTTAGTCAACGAATATATATCGTTATAGTAAAAGCCGTTCCTTTCTTCACCGTCGCTTATCCTGAGTCCAAATCTATTGCGGAGGCAACAAGAACTGTGAAGATTTTTACAAGATACACAATATCTGTCTTCATTATAATTCTTCTCTTGATTTCCTGCACAACTGTTCCCATCACCGGCAGGCAACAGTTGAACTTTATGCCAGATTCGTCAATGCTGGCAATGAGTTTTCATCAATACGACAATTTTTTAAAATCCAACAAACTGAGCACTGATAAGCGGAAAACCGAAGCTGTAAAAAGAGTGGGTGGCAGGATACAAAAAGCGGTTGGACGATATTTCTCAGAAAGGAGATTGTCCCATAAATTGGACAACTATTCATGGGAATTCAACCTCATAGAGAATAAGGATGTAAACGCGTGGTGTATGCCGGGAGGAAAAGTCGTTGTTTATACGGGAATCCTCCCCTATACACAAGATGATGCAGGCCTGGCGGTTGTAATGGGGCATGAGATAGGACATGCCGTCGCTAAACATGGCAATGAAAGAATGTCACAGATGCTGGCCCTCCAACTTGGAGGGGTTGCGCTTTCAACAGCACTTTCAGAAAAACCGCAGGAAACCCGTAAGTTATGGATGACGGCATTTGGCCTCGGCGCCCAGTTCGGATTCACGCTCCCTTACAGCCGGATACAGGAAAACGAGGCAGACCACCTCGGTTTGATATTTATGGCCATGGCAGGTTATAATCCTCAAAGAGCTGTGTTCTTCTGGGAAAAAATGTCTCAGAAAAAAGGTGGCAAAGCACCGCCGGAATTTATGAGCACCCACCCGTCAGACAAAAGAAGAATAGCCAACATCAAAGCGCTGACGCCGACTGCAATGAGATATTACAAAAAATACAAGAACATGAGATCGACAGCCTCTCAATAAAAAGATCAGAGCAGATCTGTAAGCCGGGTTCTGTTTCTTTTTCAGGTCTCCCCGAAAAGTGATGATCATTCATCTGGGACAACAGTTGCCTGTTGCCTCGAGCAACCTACCCGGAAACCTCGGACGGGCCGTCCTTAACGTTTCCCTATTTGGTCTTGCTCCGGATGGGGTTTACCAAGCTTTCCCGGTCACCCGGAAAACTGGTGAGCTCTTACCTCACCTTTTCACCCTTACCCCGAAAAGATCGAGGCGGTATATTTTCTGTGGCACTTTCCTTAGGGTCGCCCCCAGTCGCCGTTAGCAACCATCCTGCCCTGCGGAGCCCGGACTTTCCTCCAGCCCGCCGGTGGCGGACCCGCGATCATCCGATCTACTCTGACATTTTTTGATTATAACATATCTTATAACAGTTTACAGATTACAGATATCGGTTCACGGTTGAAAAAACTGTAAACCGTGAACCGACAACCATGAACGGTTACCATATCTTTAAACGGCATCAAATTCATTATCTATGAGTCTGTTGATTTATGAGAGTATTAATCAATGAATTCATCTATGGCCTCATTTGCCAACCTGTCAGCCACTTTATTCCGGGACCTGGGCACATGCTCCACTGTATATCCATTAAACATTGAAAGCTGCCTTCTTACATCCTTCATAAGCTTTTTCAATCTGCTGTTTTTTACTCTGTATATACCCTTTATCTGCTTTACCAGAAGCTCGGAATCAAGAAAAATTCGAATGTTTTTGTGCTTCGCCTCAACTGTTTCTTTCAAACCCAGAATGAGAGCGCCATACTCTGCCTCATTATTTGTGCATACACCGAGAAACTTTTTTGCAGTTATTATTACACGGCCATTCTTGTCAAATAAGACTGCTCCGGCCCCTCCGTTGCCGGGGTTACCACGGCATGCCCCGTCGGTATACAGACTGACTGCCCCTTCATCAAGCATCGTTATCCCTGTCTTCCCAATATATTATCCTCTCGCAATGCGGACATAATATCAGTCTCTCATTCTTCTGCAATTCGTTATACATTTGTGGCGGAATATTCATATGACACCCATAGCAGATCTCTTTCCGTGCGGGCACAACGGCGCGACCATTTTTCCTGTCCCTTATGATATCAAACTTTTTGAGAAACTTTGCTTTTATTCCGCTTCTTATCTTGTTCCTTTTTTGCAGCACATCATCCAGCGCAGAGCCTATGGAGCTCAGCTCTTTTTCCAGTTTCCCTTTTTCGTTTTCACATTTGGAATGGTAACTGGTTGTCTCGCTCTCTTTTACCTTCAAATCCTCACTGACTCTGTCAATCTCCTCCAGTATATGAATTATTTCGTCCTCGATTCCACTGCTTTTCTCATTTATAGCGTCTATCTCTTTCAAGGTCGCTTCATATTCTTTATTAGTTTTGACTTCGAGCAGGCGGCTCTTTGCCTTTTTTGAATTCTCGATACCATTTTTCAGGGCGGTTTCTTTTGCTTTATGATCGGCTTTCAGTTTATCCAGCCTCTGCCCGCTTTCCGCCAACTCCACTTCAACCGCTTTTAATTTCTCATCAAGCCGGATGATTTTTTTCGGTAAATCTACCTTCCTGAGCATAAATTTCTCTATCTCAAGATCTATATTTTGAAGTTCAACCAAAAGAAGTATTTGTTCTTTCAAGAATCTTCCCCTTTCCGACCGACATACAAAAAAAAGTGCACCAAAATCTTGGTGCACTTCTCAGAAAAAATCATGGACCCGTTTCTGCTGCCATATGTATTTTTCTAAATTTTGCATATTCCTTTTAAATGGTGGGCCCACCTGGGTTCGAACCAGGGACCTACCGGTTATGAGCCGGTGGCTCTTCCAACTGAGCTATGGGCCCAAAGACACTTTGAGCTAACCAAGAAAAGGTCTCTATACTTTATTAAGCTGATTGTCAAGAATTTTTATATGTCCCTCCGACGGGCTCTTCTCCAGTCCCGGAAACAACCCGGAGAGAATAAGTGCCGTTCCCAACAATATGTACATATTTATTGTTTCACCCGGAAATATGACAGCCGGCAGAGACGCGAGGACAGACTTAAGAAAAAATACCACGGCTCCTTTTTATGCTGATATCTCTGTAAGGTCAAAATAGTATAAGACATAGGCCATAGCTGTATCTATCATAGAGAGAACAGAGAGAAAGCCAGCCTTCCAATTATTGTTTAATAAGCTTTGAAAAATTGATTTTATGTCTTTAAGAGTGAATCACTGCCAGGAGGCTGCCCGAGAATACTCTCCTGAACAATTTATTAATAACATTTAACCGGTATAGTATCAAAAAAAGCTTGACATCGGACGTATGGTTAGTTTATTAGAACCAACTTAGACATATCTAATACTATATAGGCAGGAGATTATGAGTGCAAAAGCATTAAGCTCTACGGTAGAAGATTATCTGGAGACCATTCTTAATCTGGAGAAGAACAAAAAGATTGTTCGGGTTAAGGACATAGCCCAGAAGATGGAAGTAAAGCTGCCAACGGTTACCAGCATGTTAAATAATCTTGTGGAGCGTGGTTTGATTAATCATGAAAAATATGAATATGTGGAATTAACAAAGGAGGGTAAGCGTATTGCAAAAGATGTTTACCGCCGACATGTCATTTTTCGCGATTTTCTAACGGGTATATTAAATGTAGATGCAATAACGGCAGAAGAAGATGCCTGTAAAATGGAGCATGTCGTCAGCCCCGCCACATTGGAAAGATTTGTTAAGTTTATGGAATTTGTTAAGAGTTGTCCGAGGGGTGGCTCTGACTGGTTGCTGCAGTTTGACAATTATATGCGACGCGGGCGTGATGATGTCGAATGCCTGAAAAAGATGAAGGGTTTTGTAGGCCGATATAAATCAGAGATCAGAAAACTGGAAGACGAAATAGGCTGATTTTTTTCGACAATAAGTTAGGTAAATCTAATAATATATTAATTTCCTAATACTCGACCTGTATTTGTACCTCGTGAGGACCAAAATATGAAAAAGCATGTAACACCTTTAGCCACTGTTCCGGCCGGCAAAAAGGTACGAATTGTATCCCTTGCAGGCGGCCGGGGTATGTATGCACGCCTGGCGAGCATGGGATTGGTTCCCGGTTCGGAAATAGAGGTTATCGGGCGAGGCGCCCCGGGACCTTTTATTGCTACTGCCGGGAATTGTCACCTGGCCATAGGAACAGGAATGGCTCAAAAAATCATGGTTTCGGAAAATGGGAAATAGATCTATTACAGAAAATGTGCTGAAGGAAAGATTTTTATGGGGCCATGAGATGTTTATACAAAGATTTAAGGGGAGGTAATTTTTTTTGGCCAATATGTTAGTCGTATCTAATAATATATTGGTGCTCTAATACTGGCAATGTAATCCCCGCTCCCACTGGGAATTCACAAAAAACAAGGAGGGTTGTAATGTGGAAAAAATAATGATGCGAAAAATGAAGGATAATCAATCAGGAGTCATATCCGCCATAAAGGTTGGCGGTGAACTTGGCAGGCGTATCCGTGATATGGGACTCGTCCCGGGGGCAACCGTTAAGATCCAGGGCCGGGCGCCTCTCTATGACCCGGTGGCCATTAGAGTCATGGGATTCACCCTGACCCTTCGTAACAATGAAGCAGACCATATAGAAGTGGAGGTAGGATAAAAAATGGAGGCAAAAATAGCTTTAACAGGAAATCCCAACTCCGGTAAAACGACTCTCTTTAATGAGCTTACCGGCGCCCGCCAGCATGTAGGTAACTATCCGGGAGTTACTGTGGAAAAGAAAGAGGGTACTTATATCCATAATGGAGACAAGATACATGTAGTGGACCTTCCTGGAACCTATTCTCTCACAGCGTATTCCGAGGAGGAAGTGGTTGCCAGGGACTTTCTGGTCAATGAAAACCCGGATGTTGTTATTGATATAGTTGACGCGGCCAACCTGGAGAGAAATCTTTACCTGGCGATTCAGTTTCTTGAGATGGGCGTTCCGGTATGCATCGCTCTTAACATGATAGATGCGGCCAAAAGCCGGGGAGTGGAGATTAATGCGGAAAGACTTTCCACGCTGCTTGGCAATCCTGTTATTCCCACGATTGCCAGAACCGGGAAGGGAAAGAAAGAACTTATAACCGCGGCCGTGAAGATGGCTCAGGAACGAGAAAGAAAAGACCCGCTTAAAATATCCTACGGGGATGACCTCGACGAAGCGATTCTTGAAATGGAGAAGGCGATCAAGACCAGTAATTTTCTAACCGATACATATCAGGCCCGCTGGGTTGCCTTGAAATATCTTGAAAATGATAAACAGATTCTGTCAAAGGGAAAGGGAATCAACCCCTCTGTCTCTGCAAGGCTTGAAGAAATAGTGGAGAAGGTGTCGTTGCACCTGCAGAGAACTCTGAATATTTATCCTGAAGCCATGATTGCCGATCAACGCTACGGCTATATCAATTCCATTATAAAACAGGGAGTCATTCAACACAAGTATGATCAAAACAGGCTTTATACGTCTGATAAGATAGACAAAGTTGTAACCAACCGGTTTCTTGGTCCTATTATTATGATAGCGGTACTGATAGCCCTTTATCAGTTTACTTTTACCTACAGCGAAGTTCCTGTCGGCTGGTTTGAGAGTTTTTTCGGATGGCTTGGAGATACAGCCTCTGCACACCTGCCTGATGGTCTTTTGAAATCTCTCGTTGTGTCCGGTGTTATTGATGGCGTCGGGGGTGTTCTCGGTTTTGTGCCGTTGATCATGTTCATGTTTCTCGGGATTGCCCTGCTGGAGGATTCCGGATACCTGGCAAGGGTTGCTTTCATGCTGGACAGGGTATTCAGGACCTTCGGGCTCCACGGTAGTTCCGTCATGGCATATATAGTATCCGGCGGTATCGCCGGGGGCTGTGCCGTACCCGGCGTTATGGCAACACGGACCCTCAAATCACCCAGGGAGCGGCTGGCAACATTGCTGACCGTTCCTTTTATGAGTTGCGGGGCAAAATTACCGGTTTTTGTCCTGTTAATCGCGGCGTTTTTTGCCAAAAATGAAGCAACGATAATGCTGGCCATTACGCTTATTTCGTGGGCTGGCGCACTGCTTGTCGCGAAATTCCTGAGGGTTACGATTATTAAAGGTGAATCCACTCCCTTTGTCATGGAGCTTCCCCCGTACCGCCTTCCTACTTTCAAAGGGCTGGCCATACACACATGGGAAAGAACATGGCAGTATATCAAGAAAGCGGGAACTGTTATTTTGGGAATTTCGATTATCCTGTGGGCCATGATGACCTTTCCCGGTCTGCCGGGCTCCAGGGTTCAGGAATTTGATAATATGCGTGAGACCGTAAAAGTGGCAGCCGGAGAAACCGCTGTCCGGGAATTGGAGGCATCCCGCGAAGAAACAAAACTGTCCGGGCAAAGTGAAGCTCTTCAAAATCAGCTGATTATTATAGATGGAAAAGAAGCGGAAGAGGGTTTAAGAAATTCCGTGGCCGGTCGGATGGGGATCGCACTGGAGGGTGTATCGAAGTGGGCCGGGTTTGACTGGCGCACCAATATTGCCCTTGTTGGTGGTTTTGCGGCCAAGGAAGTTGTCGTTTCGACCCTGGGTACGGCTTATTCCCTCGGTGAGGTTGATCCGGAGGAGACCGGATCTCTTTCTGAAACACTGGCCAATACACCGGGCTGGAGCCCTCTGGTCGCGTTGAGCCTGATCATTTTTACTGTTTTTTACGCACCTTGTTTCGTTACTGTGGTTATGATTGTGAGAGAATCCGGTTCGTGGAAATGGGGGGTTTTCTCAATGGCATTTAATACGGTCCTAGCCCTTGTATTGGCTACGCTTGTTTTTCAGATTGGTTCTATCATGGGAATATTAGTAAGTTAGAAGTTGTTTTCTCGTAGAAAGCAACTTCGTTATCGCACTTATCCCCTTTAGTGGGACTTATCCCATTTATCGGGGTTAGGAGGTTAAATTATGGATATATTAATTGTTGCCCTTATTGTGGGACTGGCTGCAGGGTACCTGCTAAGAACCTTTTTCAGAAAATGGAAGAAAGGGGGTGAGGGTTGTTCTTGTTCATCGTGCGGTTCCTGTACAGCATGTTGTCCGATAATGAGAGAAAAGCAGTAAGATTATTCCGTTTGGTGTTAACAATTGTTTCGCTTCGGAAGCTTTGAAGTGGTTTCTTTCTTCGGGGAAAAGACTGTTTCTGGATGAGCATTAGTTGAGAAGGGTAGACAAGGGAGATTTGGTTTGGCGCCCCCCCTGCTACCCCCGACTCCCCAAAGACATTACTCCCGAAAAAGGGTGCTGTGCCTTTTAGGGCCTTCGTATGTTGAATGTAAGTGCATTTTTAGAAAATGTCAAAAGAAAATTAAAAAAAGAAAGCACATGTTGATGATCATAGCAAGTCTGATCATGTGATCTGAACATGGTCTTCAAATTAACTGTAATGGAGGAGTAAAAATAAATGAAACTGATTAAGAGAAGTCTAACCGTGTTGATCTGTATTTTCTGCGTAAACATGTGGACAGGTGCGCAAACAGCTTTCAGCGCCATGTCTAATTACGATCTCGAGCATAAAATTAATGAACTGAATGAAAGACTGGAGAAAGCCGAGAAAACCGGAGTGCCCGGTAAACTTGGGGAGTGGCTGGATTGTGTAACCCTTTCCGGGGCGATTGAACTGGATTATTCCTATACCGATCCAAGGGATGTTGAGAATAAAAACAGCGATTCAACCTCCGACCTTAATATAGGCGCGGCGGAGCTTGGGTTGGAAGTATGTTTTCATGAATATGTAACGGGTAATTTTATCCTCAAAGGCGAGAATCTTGATGATGATGACCGTGTCTTCTGGGATGAGGCAACAATTACCATACAAAAAGAGGGATTTCCCCTTTACTTCGTAGGCGGAAAAAGAGGCCAGCCCTTTGGCGTGTTTGAAAGCCATCTGATCAGCGATACCATCACACAGGATTGTTATGAGATTGCCAAAACGGGCGCTACTATCGGATTTGTACCGGGAATCCTGGGGCTCGATATTTCGGCGACAGTCTATCGGGGAGATACACTTATAGAACACTTGGATGAGGCTGAAGTTGGCGCCGATGTTGTTGTCCCGGACAATGATGATGTTTCCTCATTTATTGCAAATGTTACAGTGGAACCTGCAGAAGGTCTGTTTCTGTCTGCGTATTGGGATTCTGAACCGGGGAATGATGAAAGAAATGAAACATTAGGAGGAACAGCCCACTATGAATTCTGGAAAGTTGCGCTGGACGCGGAATATATCGGAGCCAAAAAAAGAGAAAAAATAGCAGGCGAAGAACATAAAGAATCCGCATGGTTCGCGGCGGCGGCATTTCAGGTTACAGACCCCCTGGAAATAGCTGTGCGCTATGGGGCTTTTAATTATGACCTCGACGGTGACCAGGATGGACATCTGGAAAACAGATATTCCGTTGGTGTCAGCTATATACTCTTTGAGAAGAATGATTTTGCAACCACTCTTATGCTTGAATATCGCAAAAGCAATTACGAAAATGAAACCGGTGTTACTGTTGAGGATGCTGTAAACGAAGTCTTCGCAAAGTTGGCGATAGAATTCTAAACCAGAGGTGACCAGTAGCCAGGGGGCGGAGCTTAGGAATTGAAAATTAATAACCTTTACACTATGGCAACTTTCGGCTTGATCTTATAGTTCCATTCACCGTGAAAACCTGATCGCTCTATACGAACATTCTTCAATTCTTTGTCGGTTATCTTTCTGCCTGTTTCATAAATATTCTCATCAAGCTTTACTTTTATCTTCAACCCGCTTTTAGTTTTCGTGCTGCCAATCAGGTTAACAACTGTTTCCCTTGTTATTAAAGGTTTTCCCCGCCAGTTTTTTGATATAAAGGAAAACATCTTATGCTCAATCTTGTTCCATTTACTTGTCCCGGGCGGAAAATGACAAACATTTATGATCATCCCGGTTTCATTCGCAAATTTTTGCAGCTCAATCTTCCATAGCTTGACTCTATAGCCATTGCTGCCGCCACAATCCGCAGTAATTAATAACCCTCTGGCGTGGGAATATTCAGCCTTTCCCATTTCATTCCACCAGGTTTTTATTGAGTTGACTGCAAATTCCGCCGTATCTTTGCTGATTCCAATGTTGACAAAACCTTCATTTCTAAAAAGATCATAAATGCCATAAGGAGCCACTTTGCCCAGTTCTTTGTTTATAAAATCATAGACCTCTACCTCTTCGGGCTGGCCTTTTTTGCTGTATTCCCTGCCTTTATTAGCGTAGTTTCCGATATTCTCCTTTTTCTTGGTGTCAACAGAAATAACCGGCAGGTCGGATTCCTGAAACATCTTTACAGCTTCATTTATATGTTCAAATTGCGCGTTCCTGTCGGGGTGACTGCTGCCCTCCCTAGTTTTCCTGTTTGATTGTAAGCTATAACCCAATTCTGATAACAAATCGCCAACTTTAGGCTGACTGATTTTATAGCCCTGATCAATAAGCTCGTCACGAAGATTATATGTACTCTTACAAGTCCATCGAAGAGGTGATTCCGGGTCCCCCCTGGTCAGTGGCTCTACTAAACGTTCTAAAGCTTCCAGGATGTCCGTCTGTTTCTCCGTAACCTTTTTACGTCCTCCCCCTGATTTTCTGATACGACTGGTTTCTAATTTTTCTTTACTTTCTATCTCTTTTAAACCAAGATAAATCCTCGGACGGGAAACATGGGTTGCTTTATGAACAGCCATGACGCCGCCTCTGCCATATATCTTATCATAGGATCGAGCTTTGGCCGCGCACCATAAGCGAATTCGGCGTTCATCTAATGAGTATGCAATGTCATCGAACTCTTCCTGGATAGCCTTGGCATTCTCAGATAATTTCAGCATGCCGCTAATGTAACAGAACTACCACCATGTGTAAAGTTTATTTATTTTTAATTCCTAACTGTTCTCAGGTGAACAGGCTGAAGGTTTTCAGGTTCTTATCCTTTTTAACTGATTAGCCTGCTTCTCAATCAATAGGAAAAAACAATCTCTACGCGGCGGTTCAGAGAGCGTCCCTTCAGTG
>JAGGXJ010000049.1 GCA_021163105.1 Syntrophobacterales bacterium | reverse complement strand
TCAAGGGGGCGAGTGAAAGGCTAAAAAACCACAAGGAACTAAAATACACAGCCGGAGGCAACAAAATGGCAGGATCTGAACTGATAGGAAAAGAAGAGGCAAAGGAAGTCATGGACATACTGGAAACGGGGGTCTTCATGCGGTATGGATTTGATGAAGAGCGAAAGGGTGTCTTCAAGGTAAAGGAATTTGAAAAGGCATTCGCCGATTATCTGGGCATTGGTTATACACTGGGTGTAACATCCGGGTCCGCGGCGCTGAAGGTTGCCCTGACAGCTATGGATGTGGGGCCCGGTGACGAGGTTATCGCCCCCGCGTTTGACTTTATCGCTACCTATGAGGCGATACTGGAAGTGGGTGCAATACCGGTAATGGGCGATATAGACGATTCGCTGAACCTTGATCCGGATGATATTGAATCAAAGATAACACCCTCCACGAAATGTGTGATTCCGGTGCACATGTGTGGGGCGCCCGCGCGTATAGACAAGATTATTGAAGTTTCAAGAAACCACAATCTGCTCGTTCTCGAGGATAACGCCCAGGCCTGCGGTGGGAACTATCATGGAAAAAAACTGGGTACATTCGCTGATATGGCAATCCTGAGTTTCGATTACTATAAGACTATGACCACCGGAGAGGGAGGTATGGTTCTGACGAACAGCAAAGACCTTTATGACAGGTCCGACTGGTACCATGACCACGGCCATGATCATAACCCCAATGTAGGCAGAGGAGATGAGGGAAGATCTTTTCTCGGATTCAATTTCCGCATGAATGAATTTCAGGGAGCGGTAGGACTGGCACAGTTGAGAAAACTGGACTATATCATCGCCGAGCAGAGAAAAAACAAGGCCGTTATAAAGGATGCCCTGGGTGACATAAGCGGAATCGGTTTCAGGAAAATATTCGACCCTGACGGAGATACCGCTACATTTCTGGGCTTTAACCTGCCGGATGAAGAAACCACGAAACGTTTCCAGAAGCTCCTCGCCGATAAAGGCGTGGGAACAATATACTACAAAGAAAACACATGGCATTACGCTCCGAGGTGGGAACATCTTATCGCGCGGGCAACCGCCAATTCAAAACAATTCCCCTTCACCAACCCCATGTATAAGGGAAAAGTCGAATACCGCGTGGAAGATATTCCCCACTCTGAGGATATCATGAGCAGGACACTTTTCATGATAATACCTGTCAAAATGACTGAAGAAAAAATGAGTGAGACGACAGGAGCGATAAGAGAGGCGGCAAAGGAACTTTAAGGCCCCCGGACGGAAAAAGTCATGCCGAATGTAATATGCATCATACCCGCGAGATATCAGTCATCGCGGTTCGAGGGGAAACCGCTGGCGGATATATGCGGCAAACCAATGATACAGCATGTTTATGAAAAGGCGGCCGGGGTTGGCATCGTATCGTATGTCGCGGTGGCCACAGATGATGAGCGTATCTTTGATCGGGTGAGGAAATTCGGGGGGAATGCCGTTATGACCTCCGAACATCACCTGTCGGGGACAGACAGGATCGCGGAGGCCGCGGAAAACCTCGGCCTGAACGATTCGGATGTTATTGTGAACGTCCAGGGAGACCAGCCCCTTTTCGAGCCCGTCCAGATAGAAGAGGTGGCGAATCCCCTTCTGGACGACCCGTCATTGAACTTCTGCACACTCATATACGAGATAAAGAGAGAGGAGGAGATACGCCATCCCAACGCCGTGAAGGTCGTCTTCGACAGGGATCACTATGCCCTCTACTTCTCCCGGGCGACAATCCCCTATGACCGCGACGGAAAGGAAAATGTTCCCTATTACAAACACCACGGGATATACTCATACAGGAGATCGTTTCTGCGGATATTCACAAACCTGGAAGCGGGGCATCTGGAAAAAACCGAGTCCCTTGAACAACTCCGGGCGCTGGAGAATGGATACAGGATAAAAGTCGTCGAGACCCTCTACGACTCCGTAGAGGTGGACACACCGGAAGAACTCGAAAGGGTCAAAACAATCATCGCCGGCGAAGGCGACTGACCAATTAACTTTATTAATAAGATTAACAATTGATGCATTCGTAAAAAGTCCCAAAAATGTCATGCCGGGCTTGATCCGGCATCCAGAACATATTGAAATTACTGGATTCCGGCTTCCTCCGGAATGACAAAAATGGTGTTTTCTGACTTCCAAGTAACTAGAATTTACAAAATCGCCATAACTTATTGATACTTCTTAACATATGCCAAGTAATACACGAATTTAAATAATGCAAGTTACTTCCAATTATAATGTCCCGACTCGTCGGGGCATAGCGGGACTTTTTACGAATGCATCACAATTTATAACCAGTAATTTCCGGGTAGATTTTTGCACGGGAGTGATCGCCAGTCATAATATTCAAAAGCCGCTTGACTTCCGTGGTGGCCTTCTTTTTCAAGGCTTTGACAAAAACCGGATGAACCGAAAATATACTCGCTCATAGTTATGAGCGCGCTCATTTATTTAACAATGCTTCTCCGACCTGCGTTATTATGTATCGCTGTGACGGGATCTTCGGCTTGTCCGGTCCACCATCTTTTTCCTGAACTGAATCTGTCCAGAATTCTTCAATATGATCTTGCTTCTCTCTCATCTCGAATGAAACCTCTTTTTTGGGAATAGTTGTATTGTTTAATAGGTCCCTCTAATTCTTTTCTTTATTACTGTTCCTCCAATATCAACATTCTCTGTTGCTTGAGATATTCACTCACATTATTTAAGTATTACATCCTCAGAATTAGACTCCTTTATTATTTTCCAGTAACCGCCTTTAGCCGGACCAATACGAGT
>JAGGXJ010000065.1 GCA_021163105.1 Syntrophobacterales bacterium | reverse complement strand
TCAGTAAGAACGGACTTGTTGAGTACAGGCAGACATCAACAGAAATTCTATCCGCCCGCATTCTTTTTGAGATCACCCAGCCGGCGAAATCACTGTTTCCACCTACAAACCCTCAAAATCGTTTCAGAAAAAATCTATTATTACTGCTCGGAATGTTCTCCTGTCATAATGTTTCTTGACATATAAGATCAGATAAATTCGCGGACGGGGATGTCCTCTTTTGACAGGTATTCCTTTATCTGGGCTACTGTGTAGTGCTGGTAGTGGACCATTGAAGCGATAAGGGCCGCGTCGGCGTCCGATTTCCGGAATACATCCCTCAGGTGTTCAGGCGTTCCCGCGCCGCCGGATGCTATTACCGGTATGGAAACGGTTTCGGATATGAGAGATGTCAGAGTCAGCTCGTATCCCGCGTTCGTGCCGTCCGCGTCAATTGAATTGAGACATATCTCGCCGGCCCCCAGATCCCGCGCCTTTTTCGCCCATTCCACGGCGTCAATTCCCACCGGCGTTCTGCCGCCATTTATATATATCTCATACCCGGAAGGCAGTGCCGGGGTTTTATCCACCCTCTTCACGTCCATTCCCAGCACGATGCACTGGCTGCCAAACGCCATGGCGCCCCTGTAGATAAGATCGGGGTCCTGGACGGCGGCGGTGTTGAGGCTGATTTTTTCAGCCCCGGCGGCCAGCACCCTGTGCATGTCATCCAGAGAACGAATACCACCCCCCACTGAGAAAGGTATGAATATGTTTTTCGCCACCCCTTCGACCACATCTATCATGATATCCCTTTTATCGGATGAGGCGGTAATGTCGTAGAAAACGAGTTCATCCACGCCCTGTCTGTAGTACTCTTCGGCCATGGCAACCGGGTCGCCTATGTCTACATTCTCCTTGAATTTGATGCCCTTGGTAGTTTTTCCTTCTCTGACATCCAGACAGATAATTATCCTTTTGCTCAGCATATCTATACCCTGCCGTTCCAGTCGCAAAAATTTTTCAGTATTTTCAGGCCGTGTCGGCCGCTTTTTTCGAGATGAAATTGTGTGGCTATGACGTTATCATGTCCGATTATGGACGCGAACGAGATCCCGTAGTCGGTTGTTGCTATGATGTCCTCTTCTTTTTCAGGCCCGGGATAATAGGAATGGACAAAATAGAATTGAGCCCTTCCATCCAGCCCCTCAAGTACGGGGTGACTGCGTACAACGGATATATCGTTCCACCCCATATGCGGAATCTTTATGTCTCCGTCCGGGAATCTTCTGGCTATGCCGGGGATTATGTTCAGACATGTTGTATCATTCTCTTCGCTTTCACCCAATATAATCTGAGCGCCCATGCATATACCGAGGAAAGGCTTCTTCTGTGCAACGACCTCGCGTATTGCCCTGTCAAGCTTCCTGTGCCTTATAACCTCCATGGCCTTTCCTGCGGCGCCGACACCCGGGAATATAATCCTTTCGGACGACAGAATTTCTTCGTATTTATCTGTAATTTTGCAGGTTACGCCGATATGCTCCAATGCCCTCGCGACCGACGTAAGATTTCCTGCCCCGTAATCGATAATAGCAATCATTATTTGTCATCCTGTGAGAGTTTTAAAGTGAGTTCACACTTTCTCAAGGTCATTGAGCGAATTGATATTGGCAAACATTCTGCCCCCTGGATCGAAAGTCTCGATCACGTTGGCTGGTATCTCCAGCACCCCCGCTTTCCTGTAGAAACCGGTTATCTTCAGCCTGTCTTCATCAATGAGCCTCTTTATAGAAGGCATGCATTTTCTGGAATATATCGCGTGAAGTGGCTGAAGCCCGTCGGGTGGCGCCGGAACCACAACATCGTGACCCTTAACCTTCTCTACCATATACTTTATAAAGTCCCCGTTCAGAAAGGGCATGTCGCAGGGACATACAGAGGCATGTTCGCAGGACGAGTGAAAAAGGCCTGTATAGATGCCACCCAGCGCGGCCTTTCCCTTTACAATATCTGTTACGATCCGGACATCCAGGTCGAGATACTCAAGGGGTGAATTGGTAACCAGGATTATCTCCTGAAAAATTTCCTTGAAGATCCTTATTGTCCTGTCAATAATCCTTCCCCCGCCTATTTCTATAAACGCCTTGTTTTTACCCATTCTGGTGTTTTTGCCGCCACACAGTATTATGCCTGTCATCCGGTTCACTGCCTTACTTACAAAGCCCGAGGATATCGACGATAATCTCTTCGGTATAGTCCCGAAGTCCCCAGGCCTGCGCGAGAACGCGCGCGTTTTCCGCGATTTTTTCGATATCTTCCCCGGGAATATTTGCCTCTCCCAGCGACACGGGGCTCCCGATAGACGAAAACCACCCTTTCAAACGGTCTATTCCTTCCATCCCCGCCTTCAGGTTATCATTATCCTCAATGCCGAAGAGTTCCCGGGCTAATTGCGCGAATTTCACCGAATCTTTTTCGACAGCGTAAAGCATCCATCCGGGAAGAACAATTGAAAGCCCGGCGCCATGTGCTATATCATAAATCGCGCTCAGCGAATGTTCTATCATGTGGGCGGGAAGGCTTATCATTCCCATCCCCGCGGCAGTAAGACCATTAAAGGCAAGCGTGGCGGCCCACATCATGTTTGCTCTCGCGTCATAATTTGCAGGCTCTTTCAGTATAACTTCCGTGTTTTCCATAATAGTCTTTATCAGGCCTTCCACAAGCCTGTCCTGCAGAGGGCTGTGAGGTTCTCTGTTGTTAAAATAGCCCTCCAGCATATGGGTTATGGCATCAACGGCGCTGTACGCGCTGTACGCGGGGCTGAGCGTAAAAAGTGCCGCCGGATCAAGAATGGATGTCTTCGGCTGGATAAAGGGTGATCTGATGCTGAATTTCCTGGCCCCCTCCTCCTTTGTAATGACCGCCGCCGGATTCATCTCCGAGGC
>JAGGXJ010000004.1 GCA_021163105.1 Syntrophobacterales bacterium | reverse complement strand
CTCTGGATTTCATTGGTGCCTTCATATAGCTGGCATATCTTTGCATCACGCATATGCCTTTCAGCCGGGTAATCCTTGCAGTATCCATATCCTCCGAATATCTGTACTCCTTCCACCGCGGCCCTCATGGTCACGTCGGAGGCGTACATCTTTGCCATTGCCGATTCCTTTTCGAAGTTATAACCGTTATCTTCCAGCCAGGCGGCTTTGAGCAGGAGCATCTCTGCCGCGTCCATCTCGGTTGCCATATCGGCAAGTTTCCACTGGATTGCCTGAAATGATGTGATCGGCTTTCCGAACTGTATTCTTTCCTTTGCGTACGCGAGAGAATCTTCAAGCACAGCCCTGCCTATGCCGAGTGCCTGGCATCCAATGCCTATCCTGCCGGCGTCGAGACCTTCCATCATCTGGCGCAATCCATCTCCCGGTTTTCCCAAGAGATTTTCAGCCGGCACTTCAGCGTCTTCAAAGACCAGTTCCGCCGTTCCGGACGCTAATACGCCCATCTTCTCTTCTATTGTGCCGACGGAAAAGCCAGGGGTGTTTCCCAGATCCACAATGAGATTGATAATTCCCTTATAGCCTTTTGACAGGTCTTCATTCGCGGCCAGGACGCAGTATTTTGCCACGTTACCGCTTGTGATAAACTTTTTAACGCCATTTACAATGTACTTGTCACCCTTCAATTCCGCCTTGCACCGGAGAGCCGCAGCATCGGAACCAGCCCCCTCTTCTGTAAGGGCGTAGCATCCCTCTACCTCGCCACCGGCCACGGGTGTCAGGAATTTTCTCTTCTGTTCGTCCGTGCCGTAAGTATTTACAGGATATCCATAAAGTGAGTTGTTGACAGAGGTGATAAGACCGCAACTGGCGCAACCTCTGGAGATTTCAGTCAGTGCCAGGACATAGGCCACATTGTCCATCCCCGCTCCGCCGAATTCAGTCGGAACGGATACGCCCATGAGTCCCATTTCACCGAGCTTCCGGCATATCTCTTCCGGATGCCTGTGGGTGCGGTCAAGTTCTTCCGCTGCCGGTTTGATCTCTTCATTGACAAACCGCGCCACCATGTCCTTTACCATCTGCTGCTCTTCCGTAAGCGCAAAATTCATAAAATTATTCCTTTCCTCATTTTGAATTCTATGCCGGCATTTTTCGGATTTTAATAAAGAATATGCGGTTGGTATATTTTTTAATATGTTATCCGGTTAATGCTGTCAGATATTCATTTATGCTTTTTCAAGGACGATGGCCATTCCCTGGCCACCTCCAATGCACATCGTGGCGAGTCCGAGATTATAATCCTTTTTCTGCATCTGCATTGCCAGAGAGTAGGTGATCCTGGCGCCGGTGCATCCAATGGGGTGGCCTATGGAAATTCCACTGCCATTGAGATTGCAGCTGTCGAGGCTGATGTCCAGCTCGCGCATGCACGCGATTGCCTGACACGCGAAGGCCTCGTTCAATTCAATGTAATTCACATCCTTTATCGTCAGATCCAGTTGATGCAGAACCTTTCTGGTGGCCGGAATGGGTCCCAGCCCCATATAAGCGGTATCCACGCCGCCTGACGCGTATCCCTTTATCTTTGCCAGGGGTTTGAGTCCCAGCTCCTTTGCTTTTTCGGCGCTCATCAGCACGACAGCCGCAGCCGCGTCATTGATGCCTGAGGAATTGCCGGCGGTTACAGTTCCTTTTCCATCTTTTGTAAAGGCGGGGCGGAGATTTGCCATTTTTTCCAGTGTTGTTTCCATCGGACGTTCATCTACTTCAAATACCTTTGAATCTCCCCTGCGCTGTGGTATGACGACAGGCACAATCTCATCCCTGAATTCACCCCGGGCAATGGCCGCCAGTGCTCTCTGATGGCTGAGGAGCCCGAGATTGTCCTGCTCTTCACGGGTGATCCCATAGGCGACGGCAATATTTTCGGCGGTGAATCCCATGTGATACTTGTTGAAAATCTCGTAGAGACCGTCATGAACCATGGTGTCGGTGATCTGGCCGAATGGCATGTCCATCCTGTAACCCCATCTGGCTTTTGGCAGGGCGTAGGGGGCGTTGCTCATCGACTCCATGCCGCCTGCAACAATGATATCCGCGTCACCTGCCTTGATGGCCTGGGCGGCGAGGGCTATCGCTTTCATTCCCGATGCGCAGACTTTGTTGACAGTTATTGCGGTGGTCTCTTCTGGCAGGCCTGCGTATATGGATGCCTGGCGTCCCGGATTCTGTCCCTCGGCCGCCTGTATGACATTTCCCATAATGCATTCGTCAAAATACGCGGGGGTCAGCGAGTTGTCATAATCGTAATGCTTTTCGTTTATTTTCGTTTTGTCGAATTCCCCAAACACATCCGGGCGGCATGATTTGATAAAATCGGTGAGGCCCGGCCTCAGTCCAGCCCTCTTGATTGCTTCTTTGATAACAAGCGCTCCGAGATCAACGCACTTTACATCCTTGAGAGAACCTCCGAAGGTCCCGACAGCGGTTCTTGCTCCACTTACGATTACTACCTCTTGCATAAAAAGTCTCCTTTGTTTTTATTTTCAGATATCAGTCGAGCCCTTCGACAAACTCCACCTCTCTGGGGGCTTTATAGGAAGAGAGATATTTCCTGCAGTGTTTCGTTATATCCTTTTCGCTGACGGAGGAGCCTTGTCTTTTTATGACAAGAGCTCTTACAATCTCTCCTCTCATAAGATCTTCTTTTCCAGTTACCCTTGCGTCACTTACTTCCGGGTGCATTCTCAGGACATTCTCAATCTCTGCTGGATATACGTTGAACCCGCTGGTGATGATCATCCGCTTTTTGAGCCCTTCCAAAAAGATGTATCCCTCTTTATCGATCCTCGCCAGATCTCCGGTATGAAGCCACCCGTTCTTTATCACCTCCGCGGTCGCCTTCTCATTTTTGTAGTATCCCTTCATAACATTTAGGCCTTTGATGACAAGTTCCCCTGTGCTTTCTGCCGGCAATTCGGCGCCTGTTTCATCAAATACTTTTGCTTCAACCCCGGGCATCGGAAGACCGATGGACCCCGGTTTCTGTACTTCGTCTATCCTGTTTACCGAACATACCGGGGAGGCCTCGGTAAGACCATACCCCTGAGCCAGTGTAACTCCGAACTTTTCTTCAAACATCGGTATATATTCCGGTGGTATTGCCGACCCGCCGGTAATACAGAATCTCAGGGAACTCATGTCATAATTGTCCGCTCCCTCAAACAGCAGCATTCCCAGAAAGACCCTCGGGACAGCCGCTATATATGTAACTTTTTTTTCTATGCTTTTGAAGATGTTTTCAAGGTTGAACTGGTCAATCATAACAACACTGGCGCCTATTTTCAATATCATCAGCATGTTGACCGTAGCCCCGAAGGAATGAAAAAGTGGGATAAGGCAAAGTCCTCTGTCATCCGCGGTTCCGTAGCAGACATCTTTCAACAGGAGGGACTGAGTGGACAGGTTGCGATGGGTGAGAACGGCACCGAGCGGCTTTCCCGTCAGGCCTGAAGTATAGATCATCACGGCGGGATCATCACCTGTGATCTCCGGCATGTCAAGTTCGAAGGCATTCATTTCCATGGATCCATTTATGGAAAGATTGCCGTGGGAGTCGTCGGTTGTTATCAGATGTTCACACCGCGGCACGATTTCCTTTATCTCTTCGAATCTTTTCGCTGATGACGGGGTAGTGATAAATGCCCTGGCATCACAGTTGTCAAGAAGATACCGCAGTTCATAGGGAGTCGACAGGGTATTGATAGTTACGGCAACCGCTCCCAGCTTCAGGATCGCGAAATAGGATACGATGAATTCCGGTATATTGGGGAGCATTATCGCTACTTTGTCCCCTTTTGCAATACCGAGCGCCTTCAGACCGTTTCCGAAGGCGTTTACAGCCCTGTCCAACTGGGCGTAAGAAATGCTTTTATCTTTGTATATAAGGGATACCCTGTCCGGGTATTTAATACAGGTATATTCCAGCATTTTTCCCAAGTTTTGTTCCATGCGCAACACCTCCATCTGTTATCATCAACAGCATCGCTAACCCGCTTATCACAACAGGCGAGATACTTCAACGAAATTGGAAAATAGATGGTAACTCAGGTTATTAGGTTCAAGGTTCAATGGCTGGCTGCTTTGCACATTTCATATTTTTTAAGAAGGTTAATGCCTCCGCCTTTAACCGTGAACATTTGAACCCGGGCAGGCCTGATTGTCTTGACATTCTGGTGCTGTGTAATATAAAAGTCAAATTCCGGTATGGGGAATCCATTGCCGGCAAGAAAACTTACAGGTGAGGGAATATGCCGGTGATAATTGATGGTAAGAAGATATCGCAGGATGTAAGAAATGAAATCAGAGAAAAGACCCTCCGATTGAAGAAGGAAAAGGGAATTGTGCCCGGACTTGCCGTTATCCTTGTGGGAGATGATCCGGCCTCTCAGATTTATGTCCGGGGGAAAAAGAATGCATGCGAAGAGGTAGGATTTCTGTCGAAAGAATTCAGGCTTCCCGCTGATACGAGTAAGGCAAAGCTTCTTGATATCATTGATGAATTGAATCATGATCACGAGATACACGGGCTTCTGGTGCAACTCCCCGTTCCGGACCATATAAGAACAGACGCCATTATTGAAGCGATAGATCCCCGAAAGGATGTTGACGGGTTTCACCCCTATAATGTCGGTAGACTTTTTTCCGGCAATCCATATCACAGGTCCTGCACACCGGCCGGTATAATAGAACTTCTGGACCGATATGAGATAGAGCTAAAGGGGAAAGAAGCGGTTATAGTGGGAAGAAGCAACATAGTGGGTAAGCCTCTTATCATGATGCTCCTCGAAAGACACGCAACGGTTACCGTCTGCCATACGAGAACTAAAGATCTTTCCGAGGTTACGAAAAGGGCGGAAATACTTGTGGCCGCGGCGGGAAGTCCCGGGATGATAACGGGGGATATGATAAGAGCCGGCGCGGTGGTGATTGATGTCGGGATCAACCGGCTTGATACAGGCAAGCTGGTGGGAGATGTCGCCTTTGCCGATGCGTGCGAAAGGGCCTCGTACATCACCCCTGTTCCCGGGGGTGTTGGGCCGATGACGATTGCGATGTTGCTCAGAAACACGCTGGGTGCAGCGTCTGTTCAAGAGGGCTCATTCCCCGGGTAGCTGCAGGTAATTAAGGCAAAATAAGCGTGTTATCTATAATTAATACCAGAGGGTTCAAGGGGTTGAGTGAAAGGAAGAAAGACAACCCTGGAATCTCTGGACCCGCTTCTCCAACTAAATTGGAGAAGAACCTAAACTCGTAACTTTTTTATCTTAGGAACTTATGGACTTTAAAATTATTTCAGGAATAATCGGTGGGTTGGGGCTGTTTATATTCGGGATGTATCTCCTGAGTGATTCCCTGAAGAAATTGTCCCAAGGGTTGCTGAGGGCAATGCTTGAGAAGATAACGTCGGGCAGGCTCAGGGCGACAGTGATGGGTGCTTTTGTCACAGCGGTGATACAAAGTTCGAGCGCGACTTCGGTCATCATCATAGGGTTTCTGAATGCAGGGTTTATTCCTCTGGCGGCGGCTCTTGCGATCATGATTGGAGCTAATGTGGGCACCACGGTTACCGCACAGTTGATCGCCTTTAAGTTTACCACAGTAGCGCCCCTGTTTGTGTTTGCAGGCACCGTGGTCTTTCTTTTCGCAAAGAAGGACAAGAATAAAAACAGAGGACTGGTACTGCTCGGTTTTGGGTTATTGTTTCTGGGGCTTGCAATGATGAGCTCGGCAGTCAAACCTCTGGCTGATGATGAGGCAATAAAAAACATCTTTGTACGCTTTGGCACCAGTCCTTTCTTAGGGATATTGACGGGGATGATTGTGACGGCTGTGTTGCAGAGCAGCAGCACAACCACCGGAATGATCATAGCATTCGCGTCCGCCGGGTTACTGGATCTTCCGGCGTCTGTTTACCTGGTCTTCGGGGTTAATATCGGTACATGTGCTACCGCGGGTATCGCCAGTATTGGAGGCAATCTGTCCAGTAAAAGGCTTGCCCTTGGTCATACGCTCTTTAACATAACAGGAACCCTGATCATGCTGCCATTTATTCCTCTCTATCTGAAGTATATCCCCATGACCTCCGGTGACCTGGCAAGACAGATTGCCAATACTCATACTATATTCAATGTAATCAACGCGCTGATCTTCCTGCCGGTTGTGCCTCTTATTGTTAAACTTCTGAACAAGATGATACCCGGAACAGATTACAAAAAGAAGGAAACGAAACACCTCGACGCGAATCTGTTTATAACACCCAACCTGGCGATTAAGGCGGTTATCAAGGAAATGGTTGTAATGCTGAATATCTGTCAGGAGATGTTGGAAAAGGCGGAAAAATGTATTATCACCTACAACCACAGACTTAGAAATGAGATAGCCCTTGATGAAGATTCTGTTGACGAGATGCAGAAGAATATTACCGAATATCTGATCAAAATTACCAAGGAGCAATTATCCGACCGGGAGAGGAATCTAATCCCCGCGCTGCTTCACAGTGTGAATGATCTTGAGAGGGTAGGGGATTATTGTGAAAGTATCGTGAAATTATCCCAGAGAGGGTATGAACATGACCTGAAATTCTCCAACCATGCAAATGCGGAGCTCAAAAAACTTTTCGAAAAGACACATGCTCTGATACAACAGACCGAGAAGGCAATCAAGAAAGACGACCATAAAGCCGCTGCCATTACTCTGAATATCAACCGGGAAATACATGCCCTTGTAAGACAGAATATATCTAATCATATAGACAGGCTTGAAAAGGGTGACTGTATAAGCGACGCCGGCCTTGTCTATTCGGATGTACTAATGGCCGTCGAGAGACTTACCGACCATCTGTGTAATATTACAAAGGGTATATTACATATAGGAAAGAGGTAACGATTTACGGCCCAACAATCTAATTCCTTAGCTGTGAGATTCTTGCGGAAATGGCAAAGAAATTAAAAACAACCCCGATGGTGTCTGGCAGACACCATCGGGATAAAAATCTTGTTTGGTTTTATTGTATCCATGTTGGGATTTTTCCAACCCAAAACCAATGGAGAGGTCGCCATGTTAGAGAATATATTCTGGCTCGGGCATTCGACTATACGGATAGACTGGGAGAAGGTGATTTATATCGATCCCTGGAAACTCGGAGATCCAAAAGAGGCGGATCTTATCCTTATCAGTCACAGCCATCACGATCACCTGTCTCCGGAAGATGTCGGAAAAATACAGAAAAATGATACTGTTATTATCACTACGCGGGATTGTGCCACTGAACTTTCGGGGGATGTAAGGATAGTCAAACCGGGTGACTCGGTCCGAATAGGGGCGATAGAGGTTGAAGCGGTGCGTTCCTACAATATTGGCAAGGTTTTTCACCCGAAGGAAAACAACTGGCTCGGTTTTGTGGTGACTGTGATGGGGAAGAGGATATACTATTGCGGTGACACCGATCTTATACCGGAAATGGAAAGCATAAGAGCAGATATCATGCTGGTACCCGTCGGCGGCACCTACACGATGAACGCCGAAGAGGCCGCCCTCGCAGTCAATATGATAAAACCAGGAACAGCCATCCCCATCCACTATGGTGATATTGTGGGTTCCATAAAAGACGCGGAAAGATTCAGGGATCTTTGCGAGGTGCCGGTTGATATAAAACAGATCTGACTGCTCACGTAGTCAGCCTGAAGAGGTCACGAACGAGTACGATCGTTACACTTTGGCAGGGTAACAGTGACTTTTCGTCCCAAACATGACTTCACAAAATATGCTGTATCCTCCTTTTTCCTATCAGTCTACAGCCTGCAACTTGTCTACCTTAGTTACAAACAGGCATGAATTTTTCTGATGGCACTTGACACGGTTGGATTGATGTTTACTTTATGTTCTGTTGGGGTCATAAACGACTTTTTAACTTAAAAAACAAGTTTAAAGGAGGAGAATAGAGAATGAAGATTAGACCATTACATGACAGGATCATCGTTAAGCGCCTTGACGAAGAGAAAACAACCAAGGGAGGGATCATCATTCCTGACAGCGCCAAGGAAAAACCGATGGAGGGCGAAGTCATAGCTGTTGGAAACGGCAAGAAGGCGGATGACGGGAAAGTGATTAAAATGGACGTAAAAGCCGGCGACAGGGTATTGTTCAGCAAATATGCCGGAACCGAAGTCAAGATAGATGGTGTCGAACATCTTATGATGCGTGAGGACGATATACTCGGAGTAATTGAATAATAACAATCTGATTGTGAGAAGGAGGAAGATTTAATGGGAGCTAAGATTTTAAAATATGATGAGGATGCCAGAAAGGCCATTCTTGAAGGTGTTAATGCCCTTGCCGATGCCGTTAAGGTGACACTCGGTCCGAAGGGACGTAATGTTATAATTGAGAAATCCTTCGGTGGACCCACCGTAACGAAGGATGGTGTTACTGTTGCCAAGGAAATAGAGCTGGAAGATAAGTTTGAAGATATGGGTGCTCAGATGGTCAAGGAAGTTGCCAGCAAGACAAGCGATGTGGCCGGTGACGGCACAACGACGGCTACGATCCTTGCCCAGGCTATTTATAGAGAGGGTGTAAAGTCAGTTGCGGCCGGTGGTAATCCCATGGACATCAAGAGAGGGATTGAAGCGGCTGTGCAGGTCGTGGTCAAAGAACTTGAAGGGATGAGTAATCCCACGAAGGACCAGAAGGAGATAGCCCAGGTTGGAACAATTTCCGCCAACAATGATGAAACAATCGGTAATATCATCGCCGAGGCTATGGGCAAGGTAGGCAAGGAAGGCGTCATCACGGTGGAAGAGGCAAAAGGTCTGGAGACAGAACTGGAAGTCGTGGAGGGAATGCAGTTTGACAGAGGATATCTCTCCCCTTACTTTGTTACCAATACTGAAAAGATGGAAACGGTTATGGAAGATCCATTCATCTTGATCCATGACAAGAAAATCAGTAACATGAAGGATCTTCTCCCTATTCTTGAGCAGATCGCCAAGATGGGCAAACCGCTTCTGATTATAGCGGAAGACATCGAAGGCGAGGCCCTCGCGACCCTGGTTATCAACAAGATCAGAGGTACCCTGAATGTGGCCGCTGTCAAGGCTCCCGGTTTCGGCGACAGGAGAAAGGCGATGCTGGAAGATGTAGCTGTTCTTACCGGGGGCAATGTGATTGCCGAAGAAATGGGATCAAAACTTGAGAACGCCCAGCTCGACGACATGGGGGGCGCGAAGAGAGTTGTTATAGACAAAGATAATACGACAATAATAGACGGCGCTGGCGAAAGGACCAGTCTTGAAGGTCGTGTGAAACAGATCAGGGCACAGATAGACGAAACAAGCTCTGATTATGACAGAGAAAAACTCCAGGAGCGGCTGGCGAAACTGGTTGGCGGTGTTGCCGTCATTAAGGTTGGAGCGGCCACCGAAACGGAGATGAAAGAGAAAAAGGCGAGGGTTGAAGACGCCCTGAACGCTACGAGGGCCGCTGTCGAGGAGGGAATTGTTCCCGGAGGTGGAGTAGCATACCTCAGAACTCTCCCGGCGCTTGAAAGAATGAAATTTGAAGGAGACCAGAAGATAGGTCTGAATATCGTAAAGAAGGCCATTGAGGAGCCTTTGAAGATGATAGTTGTGAACGCTGGTTTTGAAGGCGCGATTATCGTGGAAAAGGTAAAGGGAAAGAAGGGCGATTATGGTTTCAACGCGAGGACCGATAAATATGAAAATCTTATCGAGACTGGTGTGATGGATCCTACCAAGGTAACAAGATCCGCGCTTCAGAACGCGGCGAGTGTCGCGGGCCTGATGCTTACCACTCAGTGTATGATTGCCGAGAAACCGAAAGAGGAACCTGCAATGCCTGCAATGCCTCCGGGAGGAATGGGCGGCATGGGCGGTATGATGTAGTCCCGATTTACAATTTATCGAGATATGATTCCCAAGAGGCTCCTTGTTCAACAAGGAGCCTCTTTTTTTTTGTAATACCCGGGAAGTTAGATATTGAGCAGATCGTCAGGAGAATCAACGATGTAATCAGGTTTTGCTTTTTCGAGTCTCTCCCTTGGATGCCAACCCCAAGTCGCGGCCACGGTTCTGATGCCGGCGGCCTTTCCCTCTTTGATATCGCCGGTGGTATCTCCCACATAGTATGTCAGGTCTTTATGTGCTCGCCATTTCTCCACGGCATGGTTTATTTTTTTGCTCTTGCTGAGCATAAAATCGGCGCCCAGTATATCATCGAAGATTCCGTCAAATCCGTATCTCGAGAGGAATGACCTTATGGTGGAGGATGTATTGGATGATATGACAAGCAGGGTATTGTGTTCCCTGAGTTTGCAGATTACGGGCAACAGATCATGGAAGGGAACAATTCTGCTGTAGTCCATCTCCGAAGCGATGGCTATCGCGGTATTGTTGAACGCTGTCGTGTCTACTCCCTTTGCGTGTAGAGAATCGTAGAAATTGCCGTCAAAGAGATCAAGATATTCTTCACGTGTTTTTATAACCGGTGTGCCTGTCTGTTCAAGACATGCCCCCACGAATTCCTCGTAGAAACTCAGTGAATCCGCGATAACACCATCAAAATCAAAAAGAAACAATTTTGAACTCATTCAGTCAATCCTTTAATCAAAAACTAAACATTCAACATTAACAATTATATCAGATCCTTGATCCTTTTCCCGAACGGCGTTGTAACAATTCCCTTTTCTGTGATGATAGCGGTTATATATCGTTTCGGGGTTACATCGAAGGCGGGGTTGTACGCTTTGAATCCCTCCGGCGCGATCTTTGTGCTGTGGAATTCCAGCACCTCTTCCGCTTTTCTTTCTTCAATGGGGATCTCATCCCCCGTTTTTGCAGAGCAGTCTATTGTTGAAATGGGAGCCACCACGTAAAACGGGATTCCATTTTCCCTGGCCAGGACAGCGAGGCTGTATGTCCCGATCTTGTTTGCCACGTCACCATTGGCTGCGATTCGATCCGCACCCACTATAACAAGGTTGACTATGCCACGCTTCATGAAGGAGCCGGCCATACTGTCGGTTATAAGCGTGGCGGGAATGCCTTCATTTTTCATTTCCCACGAGGTCAGTCTCGCTCCCTGGAGAAGGGGTCTGGTTTCATCCACCAGGACATGAATTTTCTTTCCCTCTTCATGAGCGGCGCGTATAACCCCCAGCGCTGTTCCATACCCGCCGGTTGCGAGGGCCCCGGCATTGCAGTGCGTCAGGATGGTGTCCCCGTCCTTTATCAGGCGCTTTCCATGAACTCCCATCCGTCGGTTCGCGCGGATATCTTCTTCATGGATACACAGGGCTTCTTCCGTCAGGGCTTTCTTTATCGCAGTTACTTTTGTATGAGTGGTGGACGCGATCTCCTTCTCGAAACGGGACTTCATCCTGTCTATTGCCCAGAACAGGTTTACAGCGGTGGGACGGGTCCGGGAAAATGCGTCACAGATCCTGTAGAAATCCTCTTTTATCTGTTCTCCCGATGAGTTCAAGACACCAAGGGCAATGCCCATCGCGGCTGCTATCCCCACAGCGGGCGCGCCCCTTATGGTCATATTATTGATAGCGGCTATGACGTCCCGGTATTCCCGGCAGGTAATATATCTTTCTTCATGAGGGAGGGTTCTCTGGTCGATCATTACCACAGTGCCCCTGTCCCAGGATATGGTTTTTATCATAGTATGGGAAGTTTCTTTTTAAGCAGCTCATTGACAATTTCGGGGTTTGCCTTGCCGCGGGTGGCTTTCATCGTCTGGCCAACGAAGAAACCGAAAAGTTTCTCCTTGCCGTTTCTGTACTGCTCAAGTTGTTTCTGATTTGCCTCCAACACCTCTTCCACAATCTTTTCCAGCTCTCCGGTATCGGTAATCTGAACGAGGCCCTTTTCTTCCACGATTTTCTTCGGATTTTTCCCCGATTTCCACATATCCTCGAAGACCTCTTTGGCGATTTTTCCGCTGATCGTTCCATCTTCTATCATGTCAATCAGCTCAGCCAGTGTTTGGGGAGTTACCGGACTTTCTGTTATCTCAAGCTTTTCTTCATTCAGATGTGCAAGAAAGTCGCCCATAACCCAGTTGCTCGCGACCTTCGGTTTTCCGCAGAGCCGTGCTGTCTCTTCGTAATAATCCGCCAGGTCGCGGTTTGCCGTCAAAACGCCCGCGTCATAGGGAGGAATACCGTATTGTTCGACAAACCGCCCCCTCTTTTCCATGGGAAGTTCGGGAAGGGTGTTCTTTATCTTTTCCCTCCACTCATCGGATATTACAACAGGAACAAGATCGGGTTCAGGGAAATACCGGTAGTCGTGCGCCTCTTCCTTTCCCCTCATCGAATGAGTGACCCCCTGTGGGACATCCCACAGGCGTGTCTCCTGGATGACGTGACCTCCTCCATCCAGGATGGTGCGCTGCCTCTGTATCTCATATTCGAGGGCATGCTGTACGTTGTGGAAGGAGTTCATGTTCTTGAGCTCCGCCCTGATTCCGAACTCTTCTTCTCCCTTCGGTCTCAGGGAAATATTGGCGTCACAGCGGAAACTTCCCTCCTCCATATTGCCGTCGCATATTTCAAGATAGACTAATATCTCGTGCAGTCTCCGGAGATAATGAACCACCTCGTCCGTGTTTCGCATATCCGGCTCGCTCACTATCTCTATCAGGGGAACTCCCGCCCTGTTGAGGTCGACGTAGCTGAAAGGGCTGAGGTCATCATGTATGGATTTGCCCGCGTCTTCCTCCATATGTATGCGGGTAATGCCAATCCTCTTTTTCGTGCCGTCGATTTCAATATCTACATATCCGGCTTCCGCTATGGGATGGGCAAACTGTGTGATCTGATATCCCTTTGGGAGATCCGGATAGAAATAGTTTTTCCTTGCCCATGTGCTTGTCCCATTTATCCTGCAATGGGTTGCGATGGCCATTTTCATCGCGCATTCTACAACTTTTTTATTAAGAACCGGAAGAACGCCCGGCATACCGATACAGACGGGACAGGTATTGCTGTTTGGCGTTTCGCCGAATCTGGTCGAACAGCCGCAGAATATTTTGGTTTCGGTGAGGAGTTGGGCGTGCACTTCAAGCCCTATAACAGGTTCGTATTCCATTACAGTTCGGGTCTTCGCCTCTCTATCTTCGAGTTTTTCTCATATGCCGATGCTATCTGTAGGAGTTTTCCCTCTTCAAAGTGCTTTGCCATAAACTGAATTCCTATGGGAAGGTCGGTTCTTGTATAACCGCAGGGAACGGATATCCCCGGTATCCCCGCCAGGTTTGTTGACAGGGTGAATATATCGCAAAGATACATCTGCAGGGGATCGTCCACCTTTTCTCCTATCCGGAATGCCGGGGTAGGTGTTGTAGGCGTCAGGATGACGTCGCATTTTTTAAACGCGTTGTCGAAGTCGCTTTTTATCAGAGCCCTTACCTGTGACGCCTTCTTGTAATACGCGTCGTAATATCCGGAGGAGAGAGAATATGTGCCTAACATTATCCTCCTCTTCACCTCTGCCCCGAAACCGGAAGAGCGGGTTTTCTTATACATATCCAGGAGGTCTTCTCCACCCGTTGCCCTAAACCCATATCTGACACCGTCATATCGGGCCAGATTCGAGCTGGCCTCTGAAGGGGCTATAATATAATAGACCGCGACACAGTACTCGGTATGGGGAAGCGATATATCAATACATTTTGCGCCGAGATCCTCCAGGATTTTAATGGTCTCGTCCACGGCGTCCTTAATCTCCGGATCAATCCCCTCAACAAAATATTCTCTTGGGATGCCTACCGTCCAGCCTCTGATATCCCTTGAAATAAATTTTCTGTAATCAGGAATCTCCGCGGGGACAGAAGTAGAATCGCCGGTGTCATGGCCGGAGATCACATTCATCATAATGGCGCAATCTTCCACATCTTTGGTGACAGGTCCTATCTGGTCCAGAGAAGAGGCGAAAGCTACCATGCCAAAGCGTGAGACCCTTCCGTATGTGGGCTTCATCCCCACGACGCCGCACAGGGCCGCGGGCTGTCTGATGGAGCCGCCTGTGTCGGTACCCAGAGAGGCTATACATTCGTCGGCGGCAACAGCGGCGGCTGAACCGCCACTGGATCCTCCGGGTATACGCTCCAAATCCCATGGATTCTTTGTTATCCCGAACCAGGAGGTCTCGGTAGAGGAACCCATGGCGAACTCGTCCATATTCGTCTTCCCGACGAATACCGCGCCGGCATCCTTCAATTTTCTGACTACCGTTGCGTCATAGGGCGGTATGAAGTTTTCAAGGATGCGTGAGCCGCAGGTTGTCCTGACACCTTCTGTGCACAGGATGTCCTTGAGAGCTATGGGTATACCGGTCAGTTCATCGGCGTTTCCCTCTTTTATCCGCCTGTCCGCCTCGCGGGCCTGCCCGATGGCGGTCTCCTCCATCAGTGTTATATATGAGTGCACCTTTTCTTCTACAGATGCTATCCTCCGATATACAGATTCTGTAATCTCAACGGAGGTGAGGCTTCCATCTCTCAGCTTTTCCTGCAGTTCATGAATGGTTAACTGGTTGAATTCCATGTTATTTTTCTGAGACACTATTCTATAACCTTGGGAACACCGAAGAGACCCATGTTCCCGTCCGGGGCGTTGGCAAGCGCAATCTCTGTCCCTATGGATTTTTTCTCTGTATCATCCCTGAATACATTATTGAGAGAGATGGCATGTGTCATAGGCTGAATCCCTGCGGTGTCTATCCTGTTTAATATGTCCATATACATCAGTATGGTGTTGATCTGAGAGGTGAACTTTTCCTTTTCATCTTCACTGAAGTCCAGTCTGGCAAGGTGGGCGACATGCCCAATTTCTTTCTTTGTTATCTTCAATATACGTCCTCCTGCTAACCGATTCGAGTCTTGATCCGGAGCAATCCGACCCTGCGATTACCGGTAGATTTTCTATCATATAACCATGCGAGTTGCAAATCATGTGGTCATCCGAGGCCTGTCCCTGATTATTTGTTCAATGCCTTATTGACAGACAGGGCCTCTTTCTTATACTTTTGCTGAGCGAGAAAAAGCGCTTGTCACATATCAAGAAGAGATGGAGGATGACTAATGGAATGTTTGGCTTAAAGATCGATTTTTAAACATGAAGAGATGGAGTTATAACCCGCCATCAGTTCGATAGTTAAGCAGGAGTAAAAATCGGAATAGCGTGACCCGGGAATTGGAGCTTTTATGCGTGTCAGAATGGTCAACAGCATTAAAGAGATAGAAAAAAAGAAGTGGGACGAGCTTGCAAGCAATAATGTGTTGAGCAGTTATGGCTGGTTGAAGACCGTCGAAGAAACGTTTATTGAAGAAATTGTGCCGATCTATTTTTTCATAACGGATTCGAAAGGAATTATCGGCGCATCTG
>JAGGXJ010000075.1 GCA_021163105.1 Syntrophobacterales bacterium | reverse complement strand
TCAGTGGTCGCAGGTATTACCTCCCAGTTCAAGAGCGTTGTTCATGTAAGATATAATCACCTTTTCGGGATCATCAGCGGAGGCGCCCACGGAAACAGTAATGCCACTCTCAGCGAAAAGCTGCTGAGCCTGTGTTCCCATTCCCCCCGCTATAATGACATTCACACCCTTTTCGGCAAGCCATCTTGGAAGAAGACCGGGTTCATGGGGAGGAGAGGGAGCTTTTTCCTGTCCGATAATCTTCTTATTTTCAAGATCAACATCGAAGATAGAGAATTCTTCACAATGTCCGAAATGGGCAGAAAGATGTCCCTCTACAACCGGTATGGCTATCTTGTGCATACCTTCTTTCTTCTCTTCTTTAGATGAAACAGTCTTTATTCCGGATTCGGCTTTGCCTTCCATTTGCAGAAGGGGTTGTACCACTCCCGCAAATGCCTTCGCGGCCTCGGTCTTTCCGTAATGATAGACAAATGGTTCGCCGTTATCGGAGGCCTCGACAATTTGAGGATCTATGGGAATTTTGCCAAGAAATGGAACCCCCATCTCTTCGGCCATTTTCTCTCCTCCCCCTGTTTTGAATACGTTAATTATCATTTTACAGTTAGGACACACAAGGCCACTCATGTTTTCCACAACTCCCAGAACAGGAACATTCAGTTGCCTGCAGAAATTGATGCATTTTTTTACGTCATTGAGAGACAGATTCTGCGGGGTGGTTACTATGACTGCTCCATCCATGCCGGGGATAAGCTGGGCGACCGAAAGGGGCTCGTCTCCTGTTCCAGGAGGAAAGTCTATAATCAGATAGTCCAGATCTCCCCAGTTTACTTCGGTCAAGAGCTGTTTGATTACCTTCATCTTCATCGGACCCCTCCAGATAACCGCGTCATCCTTGTTCTGGAGGAGAAAACCTATAGACATAACCTTGAGTCCTTCGCTGAAGTCTATGGGCAGAATGGTCTTGCCGTCACTTTCAGGATGCCTGCCTTCGAGGTTGAGTAATGTTGGAATACTCGGGCCATGGAAATCGGTGTCCAGGAGGCCAACCTTTTCCCCTTCCAGCGCCAGTGTCACCGCAATATTGGCTGCTACCGTACTTTTCCCCACGCCTCCTTTGCCGGAAAGCACCATGATCTTGTGCTTTATCTTACCCATGCGATCAGCCAGTTCTTTGCTTTCTGTAATTGCCTTCAAGCTTTCAGCCGCTTTATTTTTTTCCTCACTCATTTATTTATTCTCCCTTTTGTCTATTGATTTTTCTATCTCAGCGTGCAGAGTAAAGTCGTTTCCCGTGACGCTTTTCCATGCTTATCAGCTTTTTGTCCACCAGTTCCTGTACGTATTTGACTACTTCATTCCTGTGGAGTTCCAGTCCCGCGGAGATGTCATCTATGGAACAGGGACGCAGCCTCACCAATTCAAGGACATCCTCTCTCGTGGAAGAAAATTCATTGAGGTTGTGCACCCCGGTATAGTCCGCGATAACTTCACAATTCCGGCCGAAAAAGGCCGAAATTTCCTCCATTTTCTCCCTGTTCACCAGGCCCGCAAATTCTTCAGCTGGTGTTCTTACTGTCGTATTAAGCTGGACACGCTCCGGGGCGATATAATTCACCAGATTCTTTATTTTTGAAATCTCGTCTTCCGTATCGGTCACACCACCCGTTATAAAAACTTCCAGCCATACAGGTCCCTTAAATTCTTCCCGGAGCAAACGCAACCCCTCTACCATTTCTTTAAAAAGAATCCCACTGTGAGGACGGTTTACACGCAAAAAAGTTTCTTCACTACCGGCATCCAGTGACGGTATGATAAGGTCCGCCCCAGAGACGGCATCGCGCACCTCATTGATCCAGAACAGAGACCCGTTCGTAAGAACCGCCACGGGGATATCTGAAAATTTCTTAATGCCCGAGATAATATTACTGATACGGTTGTGAAGCGTGGGCTCTCCCGATCCCGACAGGGTGATATAATCCGGGCGCGAAACCTTTTTCAGCTTTTCCTCTATCTCTCTAAGCACGGCGCCGACCGGAAAGTATTCCCTCCGGTCTATTGTCTTTGCGGTTGTCCTCCCAAGCTGGCAATAGATACAGTCATAGGTGCATGTTTTGAAGGGGACAAAATCAATCCCCAGAGACCTGCCCAGGCGCCTCGATGGCACAGGACCAAACGTGAACACTTTTTCTCTGCTTGTCTTCATAGTTTCCAAACCTGATTCCGACCTTTTATGAAGCCAACATCTGTATGCACTGTGACTTCAACACGATGTCTCCGACACTGCATCCTATCTTATCGGCAATAACAGGACACTTGGTCTGGAGCAGGAAGAATATGTTTTTGTCTTCCTCGCTAAGTGATTCATAGTTCCCCTGGCCCTTCGACAGGATAATGTCCGCACTGTGATAATAATCGAGAAATTCCCCGGAACATGCCTCCGGGACTACGCCGGGAAAATCGACTCCCGTATCAATGACCCTTACTATATCGGTCATGCCTACAAATCTTGCGTCTTCCATGATGGCATCATTGATAACGGGTCCGCCCCTTACAACATAGGTTATATCAAGACTTGTCTCTCTCAGGAGAATCCCTATAAGTATTTTATCCAGCACAATTTCTCCGGCATTGTCACCCAGATACAGCAACGTGCCAGCTTTCTTGAGGGATTTTTCAAATGACATGGAATCAAAATGCGTTGTATCCTTCTTTGTAAAGTCCCGGAATATATCCTGCATACTGTTCCATTTTCGCTCGGGCCCCATGTCGATGAGATTTCCCGCGGCGGCGAGTTTCAATGCGTCGGATAGTGGCGAGGATGACCCGTCAATAAGACCGGAAAGGTTCTCTTCCATCTTGAGTACCTGTTCATTGTGATGACGCTTTATCTCACGATAGGGATCACTTTTACCGGTAGCCTCCCGAATAGTCTTGTGAATCATACTGCCAATTTGTGGAGGTGTCTTTTCCTTGGAGATCTCAAGCAGTTCTGCCATTACACAGTTCAAAACGTCTCTCTGGATCTTTTCGTCGGCGCCTGAAATTCTGCTTGCCTCCAGCGCCTGCCTCAGAAAACAGGGGAAACAGTCCAGAAATATTTTCAAGTTGTAATTCCTTTCTAACCAAGCGCGTAAAGCACATTCTGCCAGACAGCCTTTATATCGCCGGAAACAGCGCCACCAGTGTATTCCACAACACTGGTTTTCATTATCTGAGCCTCTGTAATGGCGGAATCGTATCGTATTCTTCCCGCTGTTTTAACGCCGTGTTCTTTTGCTTCCCCTTCAATCTGTTCCGTAATATCGGGGTTTATATCCCACTTATTGACACACGCAATCGTGGGAATTTGAAAATGCGCGGTTAGTTCCGCTACCCGCAACAGGTCGTGCTGACCTGAAAGAGTAGGTTCCGTCACAACCAGCACAAGGTCAGCGCCTGTTATGGATGCAATAACGGGGCACCCGACTCCCGGTGAACCATCAACGATTATATAGTCGAGATCATCTCTCACCGCGATATCTCGTGCTTTTTGACGGATTTGTGTTACCAGTTTTCCCGAATTTCCCTCGGCCATGCCAAGTCTTGCATGTACCATAGGCCCGTAATTTGTAGATGATGTATACCACTCACCATTTACGGCCGGCTCAAAGGAGATTGCCTCGGCAGGACATACGCGGACACAAACGCCGCATCCCTCACAAAATATGGGGTTTATGAGAGGTGTATCTGCTGTTTTTCCATTGCCCAACACCGGGTAATGTATCGCATCGAAACGGCATTCTTCTATGCATCGATCACAGGCTATGCACTTGTCTTCCAATATCCTTGCTTTCTTGCCACCGCTGAAATTTTCCCTGTGTTCTATCTTGGGATTTAGAACAAGATGCAGATCGGCTGCATCCACATCACAATCCGCAAGGACTTTCTTTTCCGCCAGGGCCGCAAAGGCTGCCACAATGCTTGTTTTTCCGGTACCGCCCTTTCCACTTATTACAACAATCTCTTTCATAATATCAACTTTCCGTTGCTGTTTTTTCCTGTTGTTCTGTTTGTAGAGCATTCTGATGGAGATCTATAACCTTTTCCCAGCAGGCTTCAAATACTTTTTGATATTCCGGCAGTGCGTGTATGGCCATTTCCCCCCGCGAATAGGCTTCGGCTATTCTGCGATCATTCGGTATCTCCAGAATAATTTCGATTCCTTCTCTTTCACAATATTTTTTAACGTCTTCGTTGCCCACATCGGAGCGGTTAATGGCCACGGCAAATGGTATATTCAACTCCCTGACCATTCCAACGGCAAGTTTCAGATCGTTCAACCCGAAAGGGGTAGGTTCCGTAACCAGAAGGATAAATTCCGCATCCTTTACTGCTGCGATAACAGGACAGGATGTTCCAGGAGGAGAATCGAAAATCAATATTTCCTGTTCTCCAGCGGCTTTCATGACTTCGTCGATAACAGCAGGAGACATAAGTTCCCCGATATTGAGCAATCCATGTACAAAACGGATTCCATTTGTTTTGCCTTCTTCGACAGTGCCTAACTCTCTGGGTACTTCTATGAATGCATCTTCAGGACAGAACAGCTTGCATGCGCCGCAACTATGACATAACTCGGGGAATATCAGCACTTTGCCTTTAATTACGGCAATAGCGCTATATTCACAAACCTCCGCGCAAATACCACACCCGGTACATTTTTCTTCGATGACCTTCGGTATTAATACTGTGGCAGGCGCTGTTGATTCAATTTCCGGCTTCAGAAATATATGGCAATTCGGTTCTTCAACATCACAGTCCAGTATCTGAATAGTTCTCCCCGTGTTGGCAAGAGCTAAAGCAAGGTTTGTTGCTATTGTTGTCTTACCGGTGCCACCCTTTCCGCTGGCAATAGCTATTTTCAAGGTGTCACTCCTTTCTAAACCATAGTAATGGCGCCAAGAGGACATCTACCAATACATATCCCGCACCCTGTGCATTTATTCTCGTCAACTATGGCTACATCATTCAGAATGATTGCATTTACGGGACAGGCTCCAACACACACTCCACATCCATTACACTCTTGAGCGTTAACGCGGGCTACTCCATTGTCTTCGTTCGTTTGAACCTGACCGATTCGACGTTTGATATCCTGAAGTTGTTTCTCGAGAATGCGGGCTTCTTCTTTGAGAGCGTTTGTCTCATCTTTTACCGGGTCTACTGGCTGAGATGCCACACCGGGAAAACCTGTCTGACCAACACCCATTCCCATGCCGCGACCGCTGCCTTGACCCATACCACGGCCACCGCCCATGCCCTGGCCACGACCACCGCCCATGCCCTGGCCACGACCACTGCCCATACCTTGACCCATACCACGGCCACCGCCCATGCCTTGACCCATACCACGGCCACCGCCCATGCCC
>JAGGXJ010000129.1 GCA_021163105.1 Syntrophobacterales bacterium | reverse complement strand
GCGTCCAGCCTTGATTCGATCCTTGATGAACTCAACCGGCTTCATGACAATATCCTATGCGTTAATTACCTCATGGAGGTTATTATCGCATATAGTTTTGCGTTTTTCAACTCGAAATGTCCCTCTGACTGTCAAAAGTGCCGTAATGGGACGAATAATGCCCAGTATCGAAATATCCAACAATTCGAAGGTTTCAGGCTCACTTATCCCTGAACGCTCTTGATTGTCTTTGCCTATTGCGGTTCACGAATCCAAAATCTATAACCGCCTTCATTTGAATTCTTCCCAGGCGATCCGGTAGTTTTTCTCTCGATCACGGAGGTCGAAAGGCGGTTCGTACGTAATGAGCCTCTCAACACGCCCGGGAATTGGTTATGGACGAATTGGTCTTAACTGTTGCAAAATTTGCAACAGTTGCCGCCTGCACCAATTCACCGGACTCATGGCAAATGGGACGTTCGTGCAGAACGTGCATAAGTCTTGAACATATTCTTTTTTCTCAAGCGGTTCTTGCGGATCAGCCCCTTGCGCTTGGCATCACCATATTTTCCAAATCTACCACCCATGGACACTTCCAATCTTCGCATCAGACTTATTCAGCAAATTCAACAACGCTCACACCTCATCCCGCTTCTTGTCCCGTGTCAATGGCTGACCCCCATCTTACCCCTCTAAAAAGCCTCTGCATAAACAGCCGGTTGTTCATTGGGATACTGCTGAAACACGTGCAGATAGACCACATTCGCCGTGCTTCCAATTTCCTCTTCTGAATAGCTTTTCGGCAACCCGGTTCTTTCATTCCACAGGAAATCGGCAATTTCGACCTTTACATCATCTCGTGTTGCCTGCTTCTCGCGCCAGTTATCAATTCTTAATTTTTCTGACTTCAACTTCAAGAGAAGCTTATGGGCAACTTCTTTGATTTGTTTAATGTCCCGGCTGGATAGATCCGGCTTGACCAGGAGATCGAAAATCGCAAGTGACTCTTCATCAAGTCCTTCTTGCATAGCGCGCCTGGATTCTTCATCCAGGGAATCGACAAACCTAAGCAGTTCCTCAAAGGTGTTTTCTATGGTGGCCCTGTCTTTTTCACGGTTGTATTCCTCAACGATTTGTTCAAAGTGCTTCTGAAAATCCGTTCGGAGAGGATTTTGCTGGATCATCCGATGAAGCCTCTGTTCGATTGCATGTTTAAGATTTTGCGCAGTTGTATTTTTTGCCGGGGTGCGTTCAAATTCCTTTCGCAGTCTATCAAAATCTATCTTGCTTATATCGTATGAGGTGAAATCTTCAGTGGTAGAATCCGTATTGTACGTTTGAATTGCCTTATCGACAACCTCATGCAGATCGCGAATAATATCGGCAATATCTGCCTTGTCCCTGTCTTTTTGGAGGCTTTTGTAGATGATATTGATGGCATCGTACTGCTGACGGTATTCGTTTATACCTCTGATGGTGAGGCAGGCCTTGAACTTCTTGAACACCTCGCGGGCCATTATTTCAAAGCGTTTTCGCGTTTCGTCGTTTTCGTTCACCGCTTCCTTGGCATCGATCATCGCCTTGTTGCGGTCAAAACCGGTTTTTTTGGTTATCTCGTCAAGGCGGAAATTCCGCAGATCGAGAAAAGCAACTATCATATCGATTGCTTCAGCCAGGTCAGCAAGTAGTTCCTCTTCTGGTTTGACTGGGTCCACTTCGGGTTGTGGCTTCTCGCCATTGATAACACCGGTTCCCTGATGTCCGGCAAAGGTTGCCAGCGCCTTGCGCAGGTTTTTGAGGATTCCACAGTAATCAACGATCAGCCCATTGTTCTTGCCTTCGTGAACACGGTTCGCCCGCGCAATGGCCTGCATGAGCGTGTGCGCTTTCAAGGGCTTGTCAAGATACATTGTCGAGAGGCTCGGCACATCAAAACCGGTCAACCACATGGCGCATACGATGACAATCCTGAATGGATGCTCTTCCTTTTTAAATGCCTCGTCAACGTCGATGCGCTTCCCGTCATCGATTTCAAACCCTTCTTTTATAAGCTTTCGATGCGGCGTGATGTCCAGCCCCCACTTTCGGAATTTGTCCACCTCTCCCTGTTCTTCGCTGATAACCACTGCCATAAGAGTCTCTTTCATCCACTTGATTTGCCTGCGACGGTATATCAATTCCTGCTCATCCGCAGCTTCGATATGCCCTTTTCCAAGCTCCCGAATCTTTTTCGCCCAGTACTTCTCGATGAGTTCATACATTCGCACACAGGTAATCTTATCGATGCAGACGATCATGGCCTTGCCGGATTCCCACGCCGTTGAATAATGGTCAACGAAGTCCCGGGCTATCTGATTAAGGCGTTTTTTGCTGGTGATGATATGGTAGTCCCGTTTGAGTTCCTTCTCCAGACGCTGTGCCACATCGATGTCTTCAATCTCCAGCTCCTCTAATTTCTCAGCAATTCGTTCATTCAGGTCGTTTTTTGCCACACCCAGCTTGTCACTCCTTGCATCGTAATAGAGAGGTACTGTGGCCTTGTCATCCACGGCACGCTTAAAATCATAGGTTGAAATATAATCGCCAAAGACCCGCCGGGTGATCTCGTCGTCCTTAAAAAGGGGCGTGCCTGTGAAACCGATATACCCGGCATTTGGCAGGGCATTCCACATATTCAGCGCCAGTAGTCCGTATTGAGTGCGGTGGGCCTCGTCGCTGATGACGATTATGTCATCCCGGGAAGAATAAGGATTGTCAGGGTCTATCTCTCTGTTGAACTTCTGTATGAGGGTAAAGATATAAGCCTTGCGCTGTTTGAGAAGTTTTTCAAGATCATCGCCTGATTCCGCCCGGCAGGGGTCCTTGTCGTTATCAACAATGCCGCATCCAGCAAAGGTCTTGTAGATCTGGGTATCCAGATCGTCACGGTCGGTCAGTATGAGGAAGGTAAAATTTCCGCCCAGCCTGCGGTGAACCTTTTGGGAGAAAAACACCATGGAATAGGATTTCCCGGCGCCCTGCGTATGCCAGAATACTCCGAGTTTGCCCTTGCGAAGTCTGCGTTCCTCCACCGCTTGCATAGCCCTGTTGACACCCAGGTATTGATGATTGCGGGCGATAATCTTGACCAGCTCGCCCGAGCTGTCGTCAAAGACGATGAAGTTTTCAAAAAGATCGAGAAAATTACGCTTGTTGCATATCCCCTTCAGGAGGGTTGCCATATCCACAACACCTGGCTCATCCTCTTCAAGGCGTTTCCATTCATGGAAATGTTCGTAATTGCCGGACAGCGACCCTATCTTTGCGTCCACACCATTGGCCAAGACGATGACGGCGTTATGATGAAAGAGATGAGGTATCGTATCCTTGTAATCAGAGAAGTTCTTTTCGTATGCAGCGCGAATATCTTTATGGATGTTCTTCAGTTCCATGAAGAGTAAGGGGATTCCGTTCACAAACCCAATAATATCGGCTCTTCGGCGATACAGCGAACCCCGTACCCAGAGTTCCCGCACGGCCAAGAAGTGGTTGTTTTCCGGTCCGTCTAAGTCGAATACCCGCAGACGGCGTTTGACCGGTTCCCCCTTTTCGTTGCGGAAGTCAACCAGTACGCCGTTCCTGAATAGCTCGTGCTTTTCCATATTAATCTGAAGCGCTGACTGGGTAACGGAATAGTCCGTGATCCGACGGATTGCCTCCCGATAGGCAGGCATGGGAAGACCGGGATTTAGCTTTACAAGGGCTTCGCTGAGATATCGCGTGAGGACAACTTCCTTGTCTGATTTCCGACCGAGGGTTCCCTCCGGCCCGAAGGTCTCCTCATTGTATGCATACACCGACTCCCAGCCGAGTTCATCCCACAAATAATCAGCGGTGGTCTGCTGAACAAGGGTGTCTTCGGTATATGCGCTCATACTTCGATTTCTCCGTTCATGAGGCGAGGGAGGAGGAGGTCGCGGGCCTGTTTAAGTTTTTCGTTGTAATCGTCGAGTTTAAAAATTTGTCCGTAAATTGGAGCAACTGTATTTTCGAAATGCGATCTTATAGTTTCCAGAGGTAATAAGTAAGGACGGCTATAAGCATAATTTCTATTTAGTCCTGGAACAGCGGCATCACTGTTGACAAATTGCATGTTTTGAAGCGCATTATACAAATAATAGTCACTTGATTCTGCATCAATATAATAAACTGTGTCTATTGGATTGAAGTCCTTAGATGACCAAAAAACACTACCCACATTCCCTTTTCGTCCAACAATAATTCCAGGACCTTTTACAAGCAGCTTTTTATGAGTGCCTACAATTCCGCTTGAACCATAAACTGGGTATTTTCCTTCTATTCGATCATCTGCCTTCAAAGCTTTCCCGTAATTTAGAACAATATTATCGCCGAGTGCGCTTTTCTCCCATCCTTCCGGCACGCACTTGATGATCTTTACATGCTTGTGGCCGGGGAAGCGGAGACGGACGAACCACTCCCTGTAAAGCAACCGCGCCGACTCCTCCAAAAGTTGAATCCGGCGGCGGTTGTTTTCAATCAGGTCATCATAGGCGGAGAGGATGAAGGCGATGCGTTGTTGGGTCGCCAACGGGCGACATGGGAAGTCGATGTCGGCAATTTTGTACAAGGCAAGTTTCGGCTGAGAGGTGCCACCTGTTCGATTTTTGATTGCACCTTGACCAACTGGGCTCCGCAGGTAATACATTAGGTATCTGTGATCAATGTCATCTGAGATCTTGGTAATCTTCGCTGCATTTTCTGTCAGGTTTGCTTCTGTCAGGTTATCAGGTACAACACCGACACGGCCTATTGTGCCTGCGATACTTATGTAAATGTCGCTACTATCGATGGTATACCGCTTGATGTAATCAAAGGTCTTGCTGTCGATGTACTTGATGTCTGAGTGATCAATCCCCCCATCTGCAAAATCGACGACGCGCAGGTATGGGTGTCCGGTAGCCTTATCCAGTACAGACACGCCCTTGGGAAGCCGCTTACCACCTTTGACCTTAGCAACGTCACCGATTTTTCTTGTGAGGCTGCTCATACACCCAACTCCTCTAAATTATTCTTAATAGTTGCCGCCAGTTCCACCGCTACAGTATTCATTTCATTAATCTCGGCGTGTATCGCACGCATGGTTTCCTCGAAATCAAAGTCCTTATCTATCTCTTCTGGTACCATATCCACGTACCAATAATGCCGATAATCCATTTTCTCCGCCATCAAAGGTTGTAAATCTTTTTCAGATTACCGATTACCTCTGCCAGCGATGTATTGCGTATTCCCAGATTTTTCAGATTAGGCGGCTCATCAGATACATTTCCCAAAAACATCCGCATGTCATCTGCTATGGATTGAGGTAATACAATATCCGTGTCCAGAGACAAGATTTGATAAAGCCTGAAGACATCGTTTTTGTGTTTCTTTATATTTTTACTGTCGATAGGCACACCTGAATTTTTGAGCTGACATAAATCCAACCAGGCCCTTGATTTCAATGGAATCAGAT
>JAGGXJ010000076.1 GCA_021163105.1 Syntrophobacterales bacterium | reverse complement strand
TAGGTCCGCCGCTCGTCACTTTCTCGGAAAAGCTGCTTCAGTCTACGACTTCCGTAGCTTTTCCGAGCAGAACAAAGCGGACAATTCATTTGCTACAAAACCGGACAGTTCTATTTGTTGACAACAGGCCCGGTGTGTCGGGACTGCGGTGCATCGTGTCCCTGCCCTGTTAAATGCTCATTACGTGGAAACACCCCCATACCATATATTATGGCCATTGTTCCGTTGACCCACAAGGCCTCTTTCCTTGTACTCTCTTCACCAAAAAGGAAAATCTTATCATAAAGGATAAATCACATGTATATAGATGGTAAATGGATAGACACAAAAAGCGGCAGAACTTTTGCCGTTCATAATCCGGCCAACCGTGAAATTGTTGACCATACGCCCGACGGCGGCAGTGCCGATACTGCCATGGCTGTAGACGCGGCCTACAAAGCTTTTGGAAGTTGCCTCGCCCTTACCGCATATCAGCGCACCGGCTATCTTTATGAAGCTCATCGTCTGATGATGGAAAATCTGGACTACCTGGCCAGCGTAATGATCACGGAGCAGGGCAAACCGATCAGGGCCGCCCGTGCAGAGGTTAAATATGGCGCTGATTTTCTGCTCTGGTTCGCGGAGAAAGCGAAGAGAAACTATGGCCGAACCGTTCCGGCCCCGCGCGCGGATCAACGGTTTATTGTTCTGCACCAGCCGGTTGGCGTAGTTGGTGCCATTACGCCCTGGAACTATCCTGTTTCCATGATTACCCGAAAGGTGGCCCCTGCCCTGGCCGCCGGCTGTACCATTGTCATAAAACCGGCCGGAGCAACTCCGCTCTGCGCCAGAGAGGTTTTCATGATATTTAAAAAGGCTGGGAGCTCGGCAGGGGTCATAACTTTGGTAACCGCATCCGACCCGGCGCCTGTGGATGGACTCTTTCTCCAGGACCCCCGGGTGAGAAAACTGACATTTACAGGATCAACCGAAGTCGGCAAGATACTGGCAAGGGATGCCGCCAACCAGATGAAACGAATCTCACTCGAACTGGGAGGCCACGCGCCGTTTATTGTCTGCCGTGACGCCGATTATTGTCTTTGATGACGATGATGATGTTCTGGCAATGGCCAACGATACAACCTATGGTCTGGCTTCCTATGTCTATACCAGAGACACTACCCGTGCCGTTCGGCGGCATGAATGAAAGCGGGTTGGGGCGCGAAGGCGCTCAGGAGGGAATGGAAGAATACCTTGAGACTAAGCTGGGTGGTTTTTCAATAAGGTAAAATGGAAGAATCTGTGTGTCGCCCGATAGAGGAGAAACAAACATTATGCCGGAAAAAGAAAGAACAGATCAGACAAAGACCGTTTCAGAAGATTCCCGGTTAGCACTTAACGAACAGGATATAAAGCGGATAGGTGAAGAAGTCTCGAAAAGGCTGAAAGCAAAGTCACATCTTTCTGAAAAAATGACGAATGGGGTCAACCGGTTTGACCAAGACCTAAAATTACATCATAAAATTATTTATGGAACATTGGTATTCCTCGGTGTTGTGCTTATATGGTACGGGCTATGGGATATCGTAGGGATGATCCCAATTCTCAAAAACCCGTATGTCGCTGTTATGGCCGGCACAATACTTCTGGTCATGACCGGTACATTTTACAAAAAGCTTCTTAATCTATTGTCCGCAGGCTTTGTTCGCCTTTACAATGAACTGTTTTGACTTTACTTAAGATAGAAAAGGTACTACTGTCGGCATCTCCGGCTGTGCCCGAGCGGGGTGTTAAAGGGGTTGTCTTGGCGCGACAAAACAGGCAATATGGGGTCATTCAAAAGCATATATGGTCAGAAGGGCGGGATCCCGGGCATGTATTGGACATTGAAAAGGGCGAGGGCCGGGGATCAGGGATGCTGATAGAAAAACAGAATTTTCCAACCTTGAATTGAACCGTACTCGCGAAACAGGTGCTGATCGCGGTATGATAGTCATCGCGCTTATAACATCCATTTTTGCCTTCCTGGCACTCATGATATATTTTCGTGAAGTATCATTCAGGATTTTAGTCGTTATTTTCAAGCGTGTTCAGGGTGAAGATGGAGAAATCCGTAACATATGACTAAACATAATCTTTCGGGAAAAACATGAGCAAATTATTTGAAAGCAGTACAATCAACAGCATGGATTTGCCAAACCGATTCGTCCGATCAGCAACGTGGGAGGGGATGGCTGCCGAAGATGGATCTGTCACACAAAAACTGATTGATGCAATGGTCGATTTAGCCGGGGGTGGTGTTGGCTTGATCATCAGCGGACATTCTTATGTCCGGCCGGAGGGACAGGGGAGTCCCCGGCAACTTGGTATTTACAAAAATGGACTCATCCATGGACTTCGGGAAATGACTTCCGCGGTTCACTCGTGTGGCGGCAGGATTGTAATGCAACTGTCCCATGCTGGTTATTTTGCATCCGGGCAATCAACCGGACAACCTCTCTTTGTTGTTTCGGATTTCGACGGGCTGCCGACAGGGTTGCCGCGAAAGGAAATAACGGAGCGGGATATCATAAAAATCGTCAGATCTTTTGCCGATACCGCGTGGAGAGCCAAATCCGCAGGCTTTGACGGGGTTCAGATTCATTCCGCCCACGGTTATCTACTCAGTCAATTTCTTTCCCCCGCTTTTAACAAGCGCAGGGATGAATATGGAGGAAATGTCCACAACCGGGCCCGGATTCACCTTGAAATATACCACGCAGTCAGGGAGGTTGTGGGTAGAGACTATCCGGTATTGATTAAGATGAACTGCCGGGATTTTGTGGAGAACGGGATGGATCTGGATGAATCTCTTCAAGTTGCCCGTCTGCTGGCCAACGCCGGTTTTGACGCGATTGAGCTGAGCGGAGGCACATTTACCAGCGGCAGACTTTCTCCATGCCGATCAAAGATTGATTCTCCGGACAGAGAGGCATACTTCAGGGAAGAGGCGAGCGTCTTTAAAAAGAAAATCGATACCCCCCTGATCCTGGTCGGCGGTATACGGTCCATTGAAGTTGCCGGACAACTTGTGGAAGACGGGGTGGCGGAGTATATTTCTATGAGCCGGCCGTTAATCCGGGAACCGGATCTGATCAACCGCTGGAAGTCGGGAGATCGACGCAAGGCGGAATGTGATTCGGATAATTTATGCTTTGGTCCCGGCATTAAAGGTGATGGAATATATTGCGTGACAAAAAAGAATGAGGAGGCAATATGAAAATGGGTGAAAAAATCAAAATAGGAATAATCATCTGTGACCGCTATCGCAGATGCGCGGGCGGAAAATGTTTCAGATCACTGCGAAACAGAGAGGGGGCGTTCAGCCGATACAAAGATATGGACGTTGAAGCTGTCGGCTACACAACCTGCGATGGATGTCCCGGGGGTAACATCGAATACGCCGTGGATGAAATGACGGAAAACGGGGCGAAGGTGATACACCTTGCTACCGGCCTGATTGTAGGATATCCACCATGTCCGCATATTCTTTATTTCCACGACTTTATCGAAAAAAGATACGGAATCGAAGTAGTTTATGGCACCCATCCCATACCGCAAAAATATCTTATTATGCATGATAAACTGGGGACATGGAATGATCCTGAGTGGAAAGAGATTATACAGCCGACATTAGCCGATGAGAAAATTCGTTTGGTCTATGATTAATGAGGTCGGTATCGCAAAGAGCCAAACCCGGTGAGTATGTTATTTCCGCTACAGGCATCAAAAATGCTGGTACCCTGTTTTCTCTCCCCTAAAGTAGTTGCACGAACGGACTAAAGGGATTTTTCAAGGCAGAACCTTCGAACATGTCCATAGTGATTCGGTGAGGACATTGGATGAGATTATAAAACATGGAAGCGGTTATCTTTTCATAGACGAATGTCCGTTAACGTTCTATACTTGCAATTCTTCACGCCGATTTGAGGATAAAGAGAAATTGCTAACTGCCATCTCTTCCATCTCAAGGACTGAACACACCAGGTTCTTTGTTGTATACTGGCCGTTCGTAAGTTGAGCAAAGGTATGCTCACCCCCGAAGAGGTCCTGAACAATCTCTTCTACTGTACGTCCCTTGCTCTTCAAATTCTTCGCTTTTGCTGAAAGATCTTCCAGATAATCTATGCATTTTACAAGGGCGGACCTGCCATCTTCAATGATCTTACCCACGGATGTAAACAGTACAAGTCTCTTCGTCTTAAAATCCAATAGCCTTTTTATTGATTGTATAGTCTCACCCATATTCTCCTCCGGCCTGATGAACTTCAGTGTCTCTCTTGAGAATATGTCACCGGAAAAGCACCAGCCCTTCTCCTGCTCCAGAAGGGCTACATGTCCCACACTGTGACCCGGTGTCTCTATCACAGCATACCCGAAATGCTCCGTTCTTATTACATCGGGTATCGGTTTTACCTCTGTCGGCACCGGATAGCCCCAGACCGTTTCCTGATATGGGTACAGAAACGTCTTTGCTCCTATTAAGGGGATGGATTCAGGATGCGCGTATATGTCCACATTGAATCTATCTTTAATGAGGTAATTGCACCCGATATGGTCTTCATGAAAATGAGCATTGACAACCATATCTAAATTCCTGCCATTGAGATATGCGGCCAGTTCTTCCGCCGTATAGCTACACCCGGTATCTACCAGGAGACCATCGACGAGGTAGGCGGAGACCCAGTATATCGGCACACCATCTATCACCCGACTCATTTTGATCTGAGTAACTTCTTCAAACTGATTGACTTCGATCATCCGGCTTTTACATTTAACCCCTCAAAAACCAAAGGCACTTAACCTGTCAGGCGTTGAATCGAAAGAGTCACCTCTGTCTGATATTATTCTGTACGTTAGAGATATTTCACGCGGCAAAGATTCTTCATGTTTGCTCGAAACGGCAGGTTGCAGAAGCTTTTTGCGATGCTGTTAATTTTGACTTCTTTCTATTTCTCCAGTGACGACGGAACTTCCAGAGGCACATTGAGGGGCGTTACCAATCTATCCACGACATCTCTGGTGCCGGCCAGATTAAGCTTGTCGAACAGAAATGCAAACTGGGCTTCCAGTTCCTTGCCGATTGACTCCAGTATGTCGGGAGGAAGCTCCCACATATCCTTTTTGAAAATACCGAACCCTTTCTTTCTTGTTTTGTAGATAAACTGTTCTTCGGTATCTTTCTCTTTTTTTTCACCTCTCAGATTTGTGTTGATGTAGGCGTATATCCTATCCCTCAGCTCCGCGGGGAAATTTTTACTGTCATAGATAATATTCTGGAAACCAGTTGCCAGGTGTATCTCTGAGGTTCTGGTTTTCGGAAATTTATCGAATGCCTCGTTTGGAAGAGTCGATGCCCCGTGCTGAACGGCGCCCGACAGACCATACGCTGATTTTGCCGCCCGGGAAATTTTTTCCAGTGTTTTAAAATCTATTTTGACTGTTGCTATTGAACCATCCGGCAGTGGAACTCCCCCATGGGTGGTCCCTGTCTGGATGCTGATTTTGCTGATCCCCTTCAGATCCTGCCCGTATCTCCGGAGGGTTTTAAGATAATTATCCATAAATATGGTGAATTCTTCGACGGTGGTGTTCTTGTCTCCAATTTCTCCTATTTCCCCTCCCACCGATACGGTGACACCTTCTGGTTCCATCTCTCGTATTGTGGCGGTCATGTCCGCGGTTATAGAATAATTATCCTTCTGCTGCTCCCGGATGGTGGATCTGTCAAGATCCACAACGGTAGAGGCATCTATGTCGATGTTATAGAATCCCGCCTCGATCGCTTCCCCTATGAGGGATTTGATCGACTGAATTTCAGCATTCGGATCGTCAAAATATTTTTTTGCGTTGATCTGAAAATGATCTCCCTGCAGAAAGAGAGGACCTCTGTAGCCGGTCTTTATGGCGGCGGCAGTTATTGCCGCGGCATATTCCGAGGGGCGCTGGTCGGTGTAACTAATCTCCGAGCGGGCAATTTCAAATATAAAGGCGCCCGCTTTGTTTCTCAGAGCCGCGCGAAATACCGCCTGGGCGCTGTAGTATGTGATTCCACGAAGGTTGATTGCGGGCACGGTGAAGCCTGAGACTTGATCGCTCCCCATCGCGTCGTATAGGGACTGAATCGAAGAAATTACGCACCCAAGTTGTGCCCCGGCCATCCTGATAAGCCATCGCGCGGATGATTTTACTTCATCGTCAGGGCTGAATATGGCGGAATAGATCAGATCATCGATAAGAACATCCCGCAGACGATTCTCGTCCGATATAATAATGTCTTCTCTCTCAATTGTCAGCACACCGCTAATATTCTGCTTCAATTGGGCAATGGTATTGTAAATCATGGTGGGTTCCCCTGTCGCTGTTATATTGTTGTTATATTGTCCTCTAAAAATAACTTTGCCGTTTCCACTTCATAATTACTCCCTATATATATCGGGCACCTCTGATCAAGGGCTTTCGGTTTTATTGAAAGGATGTTTTGCTTTCCGTCGGTGGCCATTCCCCCGGCCTGTTCCATAAGCAATGCCATGGGCTGCAGTTCAAAGATAAGCCGCAACTTGCCGTTGGGGTTTTTCTTCAGCGCCGGGTATGTAAAGACGCCTCCTCTCTTTATCAGGATCTGATTGATATCCGGGACAAATCCACCGCTATAGCGCAGTTTGTATCCTTCTTTTTCCAAGTGTCTTATATAGTTGAGGTGTTCCTGCGACCAGTCTTTTCTCAGTCCTCCAATGCTGTATATGTTTCCCCTTTCCCCGAGGGTTATGTTTTCTTCGGAGAGCACATATTCCCCTTCTCTGTTAAGGACAAATTCATGAGTTCCATTGCCTGCCGAGTAGATCATAGTGATCAAAGGCCCGTAGGTTACATACATCGCGGCTACGAGACTTTTATCACCCCCCGTCATGATGGATTCTTTGTGGATGCCTATAATAGTTCCAATTGCAAGATTTGTGTCTACCAGAGAAGAGCCGTCCAGAGGATCCGCGGTTACAATATATTTTTCTCCGCCTTTGCCCACCTGGATTATGGAATCCTGTTCTTCCGAAGCATACTGCCTGACAAAGCCTGAAAACGCGAGCTGGTGTTTGATAATTTCGTCGGAACTCCTGTCCAGTGCGAGCTGCTCTTCTCCATAGATATTTTCAAAGCCGGCCAGCTTTCGGTTGGATTCCTGGATCTTGGAGGAAATATATTTCCCCGTTACGGCTATCTGCCAGATAAGCCTGCGCAGGTCTACCTCAATGCCGGCCATCCACATATGCCGTCTCAGATCGATAAACTGTTTGGTTGCATCAGATATGTTCTCCATGATGATCCTTTCTGAAAGATTCCTCCGAAATTTCTAACAGGGAGATTGATTTAATACAAGTATTTTTTAATTTTTTTCAGATGTTGATCGTAGTGCACAACTAAATGGGAGCTAAACCAGAAGAAAAGGGGTTAGCTCTATTTAAGCTAACCCCTTTATTATTCATGGTGCCGAAGCCGGGACTTGAACCCGGACGGCCGTAAGCCACTACCCCCTCAAGATAGCGTGTCTACCATATTCCACCACTTCGGCGTTCCGTCGGAACCTGTTTTCCCCTATGTTTTGTAAATACAAAAAATCAATCGGCCTTTTCTTTAACCGGTGCCTGCAAGGGGGCCGCGCCACCGGCTGCGGCATTGTCTCCTCCATTTGCCGGGATGGTTTGTTCAACTCCTGGTGCGGAGGCGCCTTCCATTATGGAACTGGTCTTATGTGTCGAGGAGTAAGCAAGCCACAGGGATGTTAGCATAAAGAATATTGCTATAAAAGTGGTCATCTTCCCGAGGAATGTTCCCGGGCCGCTGCTTCCGAAGACTGTCTGGCTGGACCCGCCGAACGCCGCCCCCATATCCGCCCCTTTACCGGTTTGTAAAAGTACGGTTAAAATCATCGCTATACATATTATGATGTGAAAACTCACTATGACTGCATGCAATTTTTGTCGGTCTCCTTATCTCTCTGAAATCTTTACGATGTCCGCGAATGGGCCGAAATCCAAGCTCGCCCCTCCGACAAGAGCTCCGTTTATATCGGGCTGGTCCATCAGACTGCCCGTGTTCTCAGGCTTAACGCTACCCCCGTAAATGATTATAGTTTCCGAGGCACGTGCATGCTCAAAATCGGCAGCTATCGTTTCCCTGATAAACCTGTGCACTTCCTGTGCCTGGAGGGGTGTAGCTGTTTTCCCCGTACCGATTGCCCAGATGGGTTCATACGCGAGAGTAATCCGCCTTATATCATCAGAAGTTATATTATTCAATCCCTCTTTTATCTGTTTTTGAATAATCCTGAAGGTTGCCCCCGATTCCCGTTCTTTCAGGGTTTCTCCTATACAGAATATGGGTGTCAACCCTGATTTCAAGGCTGTGTGTATCTTTTTGTTCAGCATTTTGCTTGTCTCGCCGAACAATATTCGCCGTTCCGAATGGCCTACTATCACAAATTCGCAACCCGCGTCAACGAGCATGGTGGCGGAAACTTCCCCCGTGCAAGCGCCCTTCTCTTCCCAGTGCATATTCTGAGCTGATATATGAATGGGGGAATCTTTCAGGACTTCCATGACAGAACTCAACGCCGTAAAAGGTGGCGCTATAACTATATCCGCTCTGCCGGGTTCGGGAAATTCTTTTTTCAACTGCTTCGCGAATGCAACCGCCTCGGGGATGGTTTTGTGCATCTTCCAGTTCGCGGCTATAATGGGTTTTATCATATTGCCTGTCCTTCCCATTTGGTTATAACTGATTCTGTTGATTTATAAGGATTTTTGTTCAAGATCAAGGCTTGCGAAAAAAATAACCGCAGGTATATGGTTAATATTCCGAGGATTATTTTTTGAGCATAACGCAGAGATTGGGCGAAAAGACCATTAATCAGCGGAATCATAACTTCTTCCCGATATAAATGGCAAGGTCTCTCATCCTGCATGCGTAACCACTTTCATTATCATACCAGGAAAAGATCTTGACAAGATTTTTGCCGACAACCTTTGTCAAAGGCGCGTCAACTATAGATGAATGAGAATCGCTGGTAAAATCCACAGAGACCAGCTCTTCTTTGCAGAAGGCCATGATTCCCTTGAGTTCTCCCTCAGATGCGGATTTCAGGGCGGAGTTTATCTCGTCCGCTGTCACTGTTTTTTCCACCTCTACCGTCAGGTCCACGAGGGAAACATTCGGTGTCGGAACCCGCAGCGCCAAGCCGTCGAGTTTTCCCTTAAGAGAGGGGATTACCTCGGTTACCGCCTTTGCCGCTCCCGTGGATGTCGGAACTATGGACATGGCGGCGGCTCTGCCTCTTCTCAGATCCTTGTGCGATCCGTCGAGGAGTCTCTGATCCATTGTATATGAATGAACGGTTGTCATGAGACCTTTTACAATGGAGAAGTTATTATGTATTACCATGGCGACAGGGGCAAGGCAGTTGGTTGTACAAGATGCGTTGGATATGACGTCATGCCTCTCCGGATCGTATGTCTCTTCATTTACACCCATGACAAATGTGCCGTCAATACCCTTTCCCGGTGCCGCAAGAATAACCTTTTTCGCGCCGGCTCTGATATGCCCATCCGCTTCGTCCTTTGTCCGGAATTTTCCTGTAGCTTCCATGACTATATCAACGCCCAGGTCTTTCCATGGAAGGTCTGCCGGGCTGCCGGTTACGTTCGTCACTTTTATCTTTTTGCCCCCGACGATGAGGAAATCTCCATCCGCCGCAACGTCCGCTTTAATCTTGCCGTGAACGGAATCATACTTCAAAAGATGCAGAAGGATTTGCGCGTTCGCCCTCGTGTTAACCGCGACAATCTCAATGTCATTTCTCTCGAGGCAGGCTCTTACGAGAAATCTGCCTATTCTTCCAAAACCGTTTATAGCTACCTTGACACACATGATGAACCTCCAGTCACTTTTTCGAACCCACTCTCTTCCAACCGACCGAGCGGATTCTATATTGGTACAGAGAGTTAGTCAATATTTTTTGTGTTTTATTCCCGCTGGCGCAAGACGGGCTTGACAGCAGGAGTAATCATTTATAAAATATTTAAGTTTGGAAATAGTGGCCAGGAACAATGAATAAACCTGTCAAAACAACATCTTGTATAATCCTTGTTATTTTCCTTAAAGGGAAAGGGGGGAGAAATGGACAATATAAGGAAGCCGGTTATTGCAGGCACGTGGTATCCGGGAGGTCCGGGACAACTGAAGTCTGACATAGAAGAATACCTCGCCGGTGCGCGTGAGGAAAAAGTCGATGGGAAGGTGGCGGGACTTGTTGTTCCTCATGCCGGGTATGTATATTCGGGACAGGTTGCCGCCTGTGCTTACAAGACAGTGCAGGGAAACAAGTTTGATGCAGTGATTGTAATAGGTCCGAGCCACAGGGCTTATTTCAAGGGGGCTTCCATATATGATGGGGAGGGGTACGAAACTCCATTGGGTGTTATGCCTGTTGATACATCTCTGGCCGGGGAGATAGCGTCCGGCAGCAATGGCATGGTATCGCTTGTTCCGGATGATCGTTCACCGGAAAATTCCATTGAAATACAGGTTCCCTTCCTGCAGACAGTTTTCGGTAATATTCCGTTTATTCCCATATTGATGGGGGCACAGGACATGGATGCCTGCAGAAAATTGGCCGATGCGATTATAGCGGCAGTTGGAGATAAAAGAGTGCTGGTTATTGCCAGTTCTGATTTTTCTCACTATCATGATTACGATAATGCCGGCGAAATGGATTCGGTAGCGCTTGGATATATCGAAAAAATGGATATAGAGAGATTCCTGCGGAGCCTTGAAAGCGGAAGATGCGAGGCGTGTGGCGCCGGGGCTATTATCGTAACCATGATAGTAACCAGGGCGATGGGAGCTGACAGGTGCAGGGTGTTGGAATATATGAATTCAGGTGATGTCACGGGGGATAAAAGCGGAGTTGTGGGGTATGCCGCTATTGTCTTTTATAAAAATGCCGGGGATGGCATAAAAGAGCAGAAAGGCACCGGGGATGGACTGACAAAACAGGAGAGAGAATTGCTCCTCGAAATAGCGAGGGAAAGTATCAAGTCCGGGTTTGCCGAAGGAGAAAGGCCCCGTTTCAAAATAGAGTCCGGTACTTTGAAGGAAAAAATGGGTGTCTTTGTCACACTCAAAAAGCAGGGCCGGTTGAGAGGGTGTATAGGGCTTATCGAGGGCAGGAAGCCTCTATATGAAGCCGTTGAAGAAATGGCGCAGGCCGCGGCCTTCAGAGATCCGCGGTTCCGTCCCGTGGAGAAGGATGAACTCGGGGGTCTGGATATAGAAATATCAGTGCTGACACCTTTGAGACGGATACAAGATATTAGTGAGATTGAAGTGGGGCAACACGGAATCTATATTATAAAAGGTTTTCATTCCGGATTGCTGCTGCCGCAGGTTGCTACGGAATATAGATGGGACAAGGCTACATTTTTGAGGGAAGTTTGCGGTAAGGCTGGTCTGCCGCAGGATGCATGGAAGGATGAAGACGCAAAAATATTTATTTTTTCCGCAAGTATTTTTAGTGAAAATTAAATGTTGATAATTTTATCACTCAAATCACGATTTTTGATAAAAACTCTTGACAAATACATCATTTGGATTTACTCTTCGCCTTTTCCATTCAAGGAGACAAATGCGTGATTAGCCTGATTTGGGAAAAACTTTGTAATATGCGTAAGTTAGCTTGCTGGCGTAGCTCAGTTGGTAGAGCAGCTGATTTGTAATCAGCAGGTCGCGGGTTCGAGTCCCATCGCCAGCTCCAGGTACTGATGATTGGTGTGGAGGGGTTCCCGAGTGGTCAAAGGGAGCAGACTGTAAATCTGCCGGCTAAGCCTACGGAGGTTCAAATCCTCCCCCCTCCACCATGTTTTTGTGAAATTTAGTTCACAGGAGGCGGGAGTAGCTCAGTGGCTAGAGCGTCAGCCTTCCAAGCTGAGGGTCGCGGGTTCGAATCCCGTTTCCCGCTCCATTTTTTTGATTTATCAGGGTGTGGAAGAGGAGTTTTTGTTGGCCCACGTAGCTCAGTCGGTAGAGCACATCCTTGGTAAGGATGAGGTCACCAG
>JAGGXJ010000148.1 GCA_021163105.1 Syntrophobacterales bacterium | reverse complement strand
CGGACGCGGGGCGATGACCAATCACTGGAATGATATTGCAAACAGCGATTGTATATTGATTATGGGAAGTAACGCGGCTTCCAATCACCCCATTTCATTCAAGTATGTCACAGAAGCTATGGGGCGGGGCGCGAAGCTGATCAGTGTAGACCCAAGATTTACACAGACCTCCTCGAAGGCTGACATTTATGCCTCCCTGAGATCGGGAAGCGACATAGCTTTCCTGGGTGGTATGATCAAATATATACTGGATAACAAGCTTATACAGAAAAAATATGTAAAGTATTATACCAATGCTCCATTTCTGGTAAATCCAGGATTCAAGCTTCCCGGAGATAATGATGGCGTGTTCTCCGGTCTCAACAATGCGAAGTACGATAAATCCTCGTGGTCATTCCAGAAGGACGCGAGCGGTGTAATCAAAAAGGACAAGAGTCTCAAAGATCCCAACTGTGTTTATCAGCTCCTGAAGAAACATTATTCGCGGTATAACCTGGATATCGTATCCAGAATTACCGGCACACCGAAAGAGAAACTCCTTGAGGTCTATAAAGAATATTCGAAATCCGGCAAAGTTGGGAAAGCCGGAACAATTATGTACGCCATGGGATGGACCCAGCATACAGTCGGTGTGCAGAATATCAGGACGATGAGCATTATTCAGCTCCTCTTGGGTAACATGGGCGTGGCCGGCGGCGGCGTCAATGCCCTCAGGGGCGAGTCCAACGTGCAGGGTTCCACCGATCATTGCCTCCTTTTCCATATCCTGCCCGGATACCTGAAAACTCCCAAGGCGTCTCAACCTACACTGGCCGCGTATGACACCAAATATACACCCAAAACGAAGGAGCCGCAGAGTCTTAACTGGTGGAAAAATTACCCTAAGTATTCGGCGAGTCTTCTCCGAGCCCACTATGGAGCGGGTGTTTCCCTGGAAGATGCCTACTCATATCTGCCCAAACTGGACGATGGTGAGAACTACTCCTGGCTCAGCCTCTTCGACGCGATGTACAAGGAGAAGTTCACTGGCTTCTTCGCGTGGGGGCAGAACCCCGCGTGCAGCGGCGCAAGCTCCAACAAGACCCGGCAGGCCTTGGGCAAGCTGGACTGGATGGTCAATGTCAATATCTTCGACAGCGAGACGGGATCCTTCTGGAAGGGACCCGATATGGATCCGAAGAAGATAAAGACGGAGGTCTTCATGCTTCCCTGCGCTGCTTCGATTGAGAAAGAGGGGAGCATAACAAATAGCGGTCGCTGGATGCAGTGGAGATACAAGGCAGTTGATTCACCAGGCGTCGCGATGCCCGATGGTGAGATCATTTCGGAGCTTTACTACAGGATCAAAGGTCTGTACGAAAAGGAAGGTGGCCCACTGAAAGAGGCCATCACCGAGATGACCTGGGATTATGGTCCGAAGAGTCCGACCGGCAAGATCCGGCATCTGGACACAAATTATATCGCCAAAGAGATCAACGGCTATTTCCTGAAAGATACCACGGTCAAGGGCAAGTTATTCAAGAAAGGTACCCTTGTTCCCAGCTTCGCATATCTGCAGGATGACGGTTCTACCTCTTCAGGAAACTGGCTCTACTGCAATTCCTATACGGAAAAAGGCAATATGGCCGCAAGGCGTGGAGGAAAAGACTCTTCCGGCATCGGGCTCTATTCCGAGTGGGCATGGTGCTGGCCTGTAAACCGCAGGATCATTTATAACGGCGCTTCCGTTGATCCTGAAACGGGGAAACCGTGGGACGAGAAACATCCCGTCATCTTCTGGAACGGCTCCAAGTGGGTTGGCGATGTTCCAGATGGCGTCGCCGCGCCGGGTTCCGGCAGGCCTCCATTCATCATGAAACCGAATGGTGTCGGCGCTATCTTCGGTCCGGGGCGGGCTGACGGGCCATTCCCGGAACACTATGAACCGCTGGAATGTCCCGTTGAAAAGAATATTATGTCACCGCAGCTTGTCAATCCCACGATCAAGAGATGGGACAGAGAAGGAACGGGGACAAGCGTGGACGCGAGGGCTACCTGCGATCCGAGATTCCCGATTATCTGTTCAACCTATCGTGTGAGCGAACACTGGCAGACCGGCCTTATGACAAGGTGGTGTCCATGGTTAGCGGAGATGCAACCCGGCATGTTTGTGGAGATCGGCGTTGAGCTTGCCAAAAACAAGAAGATCAAAAACGGCGAGATAGTCACCGTGAAGTCCATAAGGGGACAGGTTGATGCCGTGGCAATTGTGACAGGCAGATGGAAACCATTCAAGATAGACGGTAATATCGTCCATGAGGTCGGGATTCCATGGCACTACGGCTGGATTACCACAAAGATGAGAGAATATGTGCATGGTGACAAAAAACCTGAGATCTTTACCTTTGGTGATTCCGCCAACATTGTTACTCCGTTTATCGGAGACGCCAATACCATGATACCGGAGAGCAAGGCCTTCATGGTAAATGTCGAAAGGAAGGGGGTGTAAGCTATGTCTGAAAAAATCAAACTGTGTGATCTTTCAAAGTGTACCGGCTGTAGAGCCTGTCAGCTGGCATGTAAACAGTGGAACCAGTTGCCGGCAAAACAGACATTCAACACCGGGACATACCAGAACCCGCCTGATCTTCAGACAAACACCTGGAATATCATAAGATTTCAGGAGATATCTGATGGAAATGGTGGAGTTGACTGGCTGTTCAGGCATAGTGCCTGCATGCACTGCACCGATGCGGCCTGCGTGAAAGTGTGCCCGAGCGGCGCTCTTTCCCATACGAAATACGGCACGGTCGCCCTTGACAATAGCAAGTGCATAGGATGTAAGGAGTGCGTCTCTGCGTGTCCATTCGAAGTACCCAAATATGATCCTGAGACCGACAAGGTCTTCAAGTGTGATATGTGTTATTCCAGGATAGACAACGCGATGGATCCGGCATGTGTCAAAGCCTGCCCGACCGGCGCCCTTATGTTTGGCGACAAGACTGAGATGCTGGAGGTGGCATATGAGAGGGCCAGGGAGCTTGGCGGTAATGCCTCCGTATATGGCGACAAATTTGTGGATGGAACCCACATGGTGTATGTCCTTCCGGAAAAAGCAGGCGTCTACGACAAGCTTCCGGAAAAACCGAGAGTGCCGCTTTCAGTTATTGCCTGGAAAGACTGGCTCAAACCACTCAGCCTGCTTGCGGCGGGTGGCGTACTTGCGGGATCCTTCTTACACTACATTACCCATGGCCCCAAGGATACAAGCGGCGATGGGGATCAGGTAAGCAGGGAAGGAGGCGAATAAGATGAAAAAAGGAATGATAAAAGCATCTGATGGGTTTGAGAGGATAGTGCACTGGTGTATGGCTATTTCTTGTCTGATCCTTATGGTTACGGGTCTGGGGATGATGTTCCATTCGTTCAATTTTTTAGCGATTCCCGTTGGAGGATTGAAGAATCTGAAACTGATTCACAACTTCTCCGGGCTTGTGTTCATCCCGTCACTTCTCTTTGCCATATTAATATGGTGGAAAGAAGCGGGTATATTCAAGTTTCCCGAGGATCTGGAGTGGATTAGGGTGGCGGGTGGTTATCTGTGGCATGTCGACAAAGTCCCCGAAACAGGAAAATACAATCCCGGCCAGAAGGCATTCTTCTGGGCAGTGGCATTTTTCGGGGTTGTCATGTCGGTCACCGGGTTGATTATGTGGTTTCCTCTTGGTTTTCCGGTGGAGCTGGTGAGGTGGATGTACCCCCTGCATGCCCTCGGATTCTTTGTTATATTCCCATTCTTTTTTGTCCATTTATATCTGGGGACTGTCGGCGTTCCCGGTTCTGTGTCCGCTATCCTGACAGGATGGGTCACAAGATCCTGGGCGGAAAAACAGTGCCCAAAGTGGTTGAAAGAGATGGAAGAGACGGGGAAACTGGAAGTTTCAGATTAGGAACATGGTCTGGAAAGTCTGTTGAAAGTAAAGGGGTCTGTTCAATCGAGAACGGGCCCCTTTTTGCCGGGGCAAGAATTCCTTGAGTTTATAAGAAAAAGAATATATAGAGATCTTTCGTTTTAGAACCCAAGAAGAGGTGATGCATGGCAGAGGTACTGAGAGATACCCTGAAAACGATTGACGGGTACAAAAATATGAATCCCCATTACGAAGAACTGCTGGATATTCTCGAAGAGGTGCTTATCCTGAGAGAGAAGCATCGCCGCAAGGTAAAGGAAGATATCTTTAACGTGGATGAATCGCTTATAGAGAAAAAACTGGCCGGTGGATTGCCTCTCGTTGATTTCCCCGGGGGTAAGTTTGACCTTGAAGGCCCAAAGGAATATTTTGCCGCCCTGCTGGAAATAGCCCATAAGAGAGCATTGGAGGAAACCGGCGAAATAATAAAAAAGATGAAAGACGGTGAACTAAACTATATAGAAATGGTTCGTGATTCCTTCACGTTTCAGCAGGATGAAGATGCCCGGGAGAATGATGATAATGAGGGCATTTTTGATCTGTTGGGTTTTCTTGTTGAAGAGAGCCTGAGGCCGGCACTGGAGGTCCTTTCGGAAAAATACAGAGATATCATCGCAGGGTCGCCGTGGTCTGAGGGATATTGTCCCATCTGCGGCAGGGAACCAAAGATATCAGAGCTCAGGGAAGAAGGCGGAAAGAGGTTTCTCTTCTGTGGTCAGTGCGGATTTGAATGGCAATTCAGGCGTGTTAAATGTCCCTTTTGCGGGAATGAAGATCAACAGACGTTAGCCTACTTCACTATTGAAAATGAGGAGAAATACCGGGTTGATGTGTGCAACGCCTGCAATAAATATATAAAGACGGTGGACTTCAGAAAAGCGGAGAAAAGACCCAATCTGGATGTGGAAGATATAGCAACCCTGCATCTGGATATATTGGCTGATGAGGAAGGGTACGAGTAAGACAGGGATCAGGGTAGAGCTTTGCATAATGTCATTTCGGGGAGTGTTATTTTTTTGTCATTTCGAAGGAGCGGGAGCGACGAGAAATCTTAATGAATCAAGTCTGTTAAGATTTCTCCCTGCGGTCGAAATGACAAATTACAGCATTTGTGCAAAGATCTCCAGTGGTCAGGGATCAGGCTGCTCTGAATGCCGGATGCCCTCCACTAATAATCATAGCGCATGAAAGAAACCGATATAACAGCAGTAATTGAACTCCTCAAAGAAAGCCTCAAGTCTGAGAAGCTTCCGATAGTTTCCGATCTTGCGGAGAAAAAATCAGCCCCCTTCCAGATACTCATTTCCACGCTTATCAGTCTCAGGACAAAGGACGAGGTTACCAAGATAGCCACCGGGAAGCTCTTTATGCTCGCCGGCACTCCTTCGGAGATGCTGAAACTCTCTGAAGATCAAATCATAAATGCTATTTATCCCGCCGGTTTCTATAGAAACAAGACAAAAACGATACTTCATGTCTGCCGTGAACTGATCGAAAGATATAATTCCCATGTTCCCGACAGTATTGAAGAGTTGCTTACGCTAAAAGGGGTGGGGAGAAAAACCGCCAATCTGGTGGTCACGCTGGGATACGGGGGAAAGGGAATATGCGTGGATACGCATGTCCACAGGATCTCAAACCGCCTGGGTTATGTGAAAACGAAAACACCTGAAGAGACAGAATATGCCCTGCGGGAAAAACTTCCTCCGATATACTGGATAGATTATAATACAATCATGGTGGCATTCGGAAGAAATATCTGCCGGCCCACCTCGCCAATGTGCAGCGAATGCCCCGTCTCGGTCCACTGTCAGAGATGTGGGGTAACAAGAAGTCGTTGACAATTTTTACAGGCAATTTTTTATTCCGGTTTTTCTTTTGACACACGGCTATCTTATTTTTATACTGAACTTGATACAAAACACCACCCGGTTGGAGGCTCAATGAAAAAGCTGGCCGTCCTATTTCTCCTGCTCATTATACCGTTGCAGGCCAATGCCTATGAAGGTTTTAATAAGATTGTAAAATATGACAGACATTTTTCGAAGTATTCCAAACGATATTTCGGTCCCGGCTTTGATTGGCGTTATTTCAAGGCCCAGGCAATCGCTGAGTCGAGACTAAAGTCAAATGCGAAATCGCATGTCGGAGCCCGTGGCATCATGCAAATCATGCCCCGGACATTCAAAGATATCGCCAGAAAAAACCCCAATGTTCAGGGTGGAATCACGCGTCCCCGCTGGAACATAGCGGCAGGTATCTATTATGACAGGATGCTCTGGAAGGAATGGAAGGCCAGACGTCCATTTGAGGACCGTATAAATTTTATGTTTGGTTCCTACAACGCCGGAAAGGGCAACATAATCAAGGCTCAACGAATTGCCGGAAAGCAATCGATGAACGAAAATCTGTGGGAATCGATAGAGCAGACCTTGCCCAGGGTTACGGGGAAAAACAGCGATGAAACAATCGGATATATCAAGAAGATCAACAAGATCAAGGAGGTTTTAAGATAATGGACATTTCCATAATGGCATTAAACATCGGTTACGCAATATTCGGGGCAATACTCACCATGGTATGTATGGTGACAGGCTATAAAATATTCGACAGGATAACACCTTTTGATACATCCCGGGCGCTGGCGGAAAAGAATATAGCCGTCGGGATTGTTGTGGGGTCTGTATTTATCGGGTTGGGCATTGCGATAGGGCTTGTTATTGGAATGGGACTCAATTGACAATCGATAGGTTGAGACCTGGTTGTCTCGTACGGCTGGTTCTCCCACCAGGGTGACCGTGAAAGATCCAGATTGTCGACAGGCATAGATCTATAGCTTTACATTCTAAACATTTTCACCAAGATAGTATCTACCGTCGTCAGTAACACAGATTATCTCTTTCTGAATCAAATGCTGCAAGGCCTGCGGTTTATAGTCTCTCGCGCCGAAGTGGAGAAGACCCTTTTTTTGGGCATAGGGGAGGGAAACAGCAAACTCAGGATCGCATGCTTTCCTGTCCTGAAGGTCTTTGATGATTGTCAGACACGCACGTTTTGTTTTCCACACAACACCAAGCTGTGTCAGAACACAGGCAGCTATAAGAATAACAACACATATAATAATATCCATTAATAATATCCATGGGATTATCCATTCAGGGTGGCGTTTAAGAAAGACTTCTTCCCTTTGAAGCTTCCTATTTCAATGTCCAGATCACGCCTTCCGGTGTATCGTGAACAATTATTCCCATCGTCGAAAGTTTTTCTCTCAGGTGATCGGATCTTTCCCAGTTACCGGCTGCCCTGGCCTTTTTTCTTTCTTCCATCAGCCTTGTGGCATCTTCGCCAAGCGTTTCCTCCTCGAAATTCATTATACGAAGAATGGAATTTACTCCTCTCATAGTATCGAGAATCATGTCTCTCTGCTTGATGTTAAGCTGTTTTCCGGTCAGAGAAATATTTATCTTCCTGACAAATTCGAATACACATGCAAGGGCTTCAGAGATATTGAAATCGTCATCCATCGCTTCGGCAAACCCCTTCCTGACGTCATAGACAAGCTGGTCCACATCCGTGTGCCCGTCTCCGGGAACGAAGCGTATCAATCTCTGTATAAAGTTGTTCAGCCTTTTGATTGTATTGCATGCAGTATCCAGTGCGCCGAATGAAAAGGTCAGCGGTTTTCTGTAGTGAGAGCTGAGGAGAAAATACCTGATTTCCCCACCGGAATATCCCCTTGCCTCCAGAGCGCTTACCGTGAAAGAATTGTCTGTGGATCGAGACATCTTCTTGCCTTCCATCATGACAAGTTCAGAGGCGAGCCAGTAATTCGCGAGTTTTTCTCCGGTGGCAGCCTTTCCTATAGCCATGACATTTTCACAGTGCGGGAAGATGATATCGGATCCGCTTATGTAGATGTCAAAGGTCTCTGCCAGGTATTCCATGGCCAGGGCCGCACATTCAAGGTGCCAGCCGGGCCTTACATTCCCCCACCTGGTCTTGAAATATATACCCCCCTTTAACTCCGTCAGAGTCGATCTCTTTAAGAGGGTGAAGTCAACCGGACTGTCCTTTTCATAATTATCCTGATCTACTGTCCTTGAGTGTCTTACCTTTGCCAGATCTATGTTTGACAGGAGTCCGTAGTCGTCGAGCCGGGATATGTCAAAATAGACAGACTTCAATTTCTCGTAGGCATAGCCCTTTCCCACGAGCCTTTCGACCAGCTTGACCATCAGATCGACGTTCTCACTCGCTACCGGGTAGGTATTATCGTGGCTGATGTTAAGTTTGTCCAGATCGCTGAAGAATGTTTCAGTGTGTTCCTTTGTGAATTTTCGGATGTCCATACCGGCTCTGTCGGCACCATTTATGGATCTGTCGGCCAGGTCTATTATATTGGAGACATGTTTGACCTTGTATCCCTTGAATTCCAAGTACCTGGATATCATATCCGACACAGCAAAGCGTCGGTAGGTTCCTATGTGAGGAATATCGTGAACGGTCGGACCGCATGAATGTATGAGTATCTGATCTGTGCCTATCGGCCTGAAAGATTCTTTGTTTCTCGTGAGTGTGTTGTACAGAGAGAGCGAGGTCTCTTCTCTATCCGCAAAGAGCTCTGTGCTGAGATATCTTTCTCCGCTGTCCGGGAAGATTACCACAATCAATCCTTCTTTCGTCTCTCTGGCTTTTTCCAGGGCCACGTGCATCGCCGCGCCGGAACTCATCCCTGCCAGAATTCCTTCCTCCCTCGTGAGTTTTCTTGCCATTTCGAAGGCGTCATCATCCAGAATGTTGGCCTTTTCATCCAAGTGTCCCCTGTCAAAAATGCCCGGCCGGTATGACTCCTGCATATTTTTGAGACCCTGTATTTTATGGTGAAGGTATGGTTCTACGCCTACAATTCTGATGTTTTTATTATATTCCTTGAGTTTTCTGGACACGCCCATGGCAGTGCCGGATGTACCCAGTGCAGCCACTACCATTGTTACCTTTTTATCTGTCTGGTGCCAGATTTCCTCCGCCGTGCCATAGTAGTGGGCAAGAATGTTATCTTCGTTGTTATGTTGATCAGGAACAAAATATTTATCGGGGTGTTCTCTCAACATCTCATAGACCACTTCGATTGCCCCATCTGTACCGAGATTTGTGGGAGTCAAGACCAATTCAGCACCGAGGGCCTTTAAAATCTTCTTTCGTTCCTCGCTGGCCGACTCTGAAAGCACAAGGGTGATTTTGTATCCTTTTACCGCAGCCACCAGGGCGAGGCCTATACCTGTGTTCCCGCTTGTGGCTTCCAGAACAGTTTTTTCAGCGGTAAGTAATCCTTTTCCCTCCGCTTTTTCTATCATATAGAGAGCGGTTCTGTCCTTTATCGACCCCCCGGGGTTGTGTCCTTCCAGCTTCGCATATATCTTCACATTTTTGTTGGGATTAAGATTACGTATCTCTACGATGGGGGTGTTGCCAATCAGATCCAGGATATTATTATATTTCTTTTTCATTAATTTAAGGATGGACTTTAATATTAGTGGCGCTTCTCCAATTTAGTTGAAGAAGAGAATGTGATCCAAGGTTGTCTTTTTCCCTTTCACTCGACCCCTTGAACCCTTAACTCCTCGAACCCTTCTGGTAACTACAACTAATCGGGAGATGATCCATACTGGTTAACTATCAAATTTCGGTATGGGAATCTTTACAAATGGGACACCTTCTTCTCTAAGATTATCTTCTTCCGTTTTTGTTGTGGTTCCCTTTATATTTCGGCTGTCTTCCTCACCTGTGTGTATTTTAAGCGCGACTTCCGCGAATTTGTTGCCCACGTCTTCAAATGTTTTGTCCACATATTCATTGAACATCCGGAGCGCCTTTGCAGGAGATAGATCTTTATTATTCTTATTCAATCTCCCGGTCCCTTTACCCATAACCGTTATAGAGGAAGGTGCTATTTCTACATCTGAGCTTCCGCATACCGGACATGTGACGAGCTTTTTTTCTTTCTGCTCCTCAAAAGCCGTACGGTCGTTGAACCAGCCCTCAAATATATGATTCTTTTCACATTTAAGATCGTATATTATCACTCCGCCTGTTCCTCTCTTCCTGTCCTTCTAACTGCGGTTTCTAAATATCATGAACTCTGCCCCGAGACAAGCTGTGATGCTGTTTTAGCGAATATTGCGGCTCTTTTCATTTTTTTATGGACATCTGCGGACAAATTATATAGTCAGGGGGGTGTCGGGATGTGGCCCAGTCTGGTAGGGCACTGCGTTCGGGACGCAGGGGTCGCGCGTTCAAATCGCGCCATCCCGACCATTTTTAAACCCTTATTGTTCTATCCGATTGCGCCCGCCATGGAAAAGATTGGAAGATAAAGGGCTATTATCATTCCTCCCACAACTCCACCCAGAAATACCAGCATTATGGGCTCAAGCAATGAAGTCATTGCGTCAACCGCCGTGTCAACCTCGGAATCGTAAAAATCGGCGATCTTCTCCAGCATGGCATCAAGGGCGCCTGTGTTTTCACCGACTGATATCATGGAAACAACCATGGAAGGGAATATTCCTGATTCCGACAGGGGTTCCGCTATTGTTTTGCCCTCGCTTATGCTCTTTCTTATCTTCATCAGGGCATTTTCGACAACCTTGTTGCCCGCTGTTTTGCTTACAATTTCAAGCCCGTCAAGTATAGGAACACCACTGCTCATCATGGTGGAAAGGGTTCTTGAAAATTTTGCTACGGCAACCTTCTTGAGTAGCATACCAAAAACAGGCAGCTTGAGTACCGTGCGATCTATCCGGAGCCTTCCACTTTCAGTCCCGTAATATTTTCTGAATATGAAGACGGCAACAACAATAGAACCTATTATATATAATATATTGCCTTGGACAAAACGGCTCATGTCTACGAGAAACTGTGTGGGGCCCGGCAGCGCCGATCCCATACTTGAAAACAAATCATCAAAGACGGGAACCACTTTATACAGAAGCAGAATGACAACCGCTATGGCAATCACGAGAACACTGATCGGGTAGGTCATGGCCCCTTTCACCTTTCTTTTCAGGTTCATTGCCTTTTCCATATACGCTGACAGACGATTAAGAATCACGTCCAAGATACCACCTGCCTCGCCGGCAGCAACCAGATTTATGAAGAGATCATTGAATACATCCTGATGTTTTTTCAGGGCCTCCGAGAGAGAGCTTCCACCTTCAATATCTTCTTTTATTGATTTGATAATCTTTGCAAAGGTTTTGTTCTGTTCCTCATCGCCCAGTAGCTCCAGGCACTGGATGATGGGTAGCCCGGCATTGATCATGGTGGCAAACTGACGTGAAAACACAACTATGTCCTTTTCTCTGACCTTTTGTTGTAGAAAAGGGATGTTTTCGAAAAGATCCTTGGGTTTTTTCTTTATGCTCCCCGGCCTGATACGCTGACGACGCAACTGGATTCTAACGGCACTTTCAGCGGGGGCTTCCATTTCGCCTTTTTTGATCTCACCCTTTTTTGTCGTGCCCTCCCACAGATATACAGGCATATTTACCCTCTTTTCTCCCTGGCTTTCAGGGAATTCCAATTACGAGTCATCTCATATAGAATAATGCCTCCGGATACGGATACATTCAAAGAATCAATAGTAGTTGTCATGGGTATGGAGATCAGAAAATCGCATTTTTCCCTGACAAGGGGCCTTATCCCCTTTCCCTCGCTTCCCATTACAAGACCCTTGTGAGTGCTGTAATCATGGGGGTCCAAGTTTTCCCCGCCTGTGGCATCGGCACCATATATCCAGAAGTTTTCTTTTTTCAGGGTGTCGATTGTCCTTGATATATTTACCACTTTAACAACCGGAAGATGCATAGCCGCTCCCGCTGAAGCCTTGACTACGGCGGGGGTGATAGAGGCAGCGCGGTTTTCGGGGATAACGACACCGGACGCGCCAAAACAGAGAGCCGTCCTTATGAGCGAGCCAAGGTTCTGGGGATCTATGATGCCGTCAAGTATAAGAATTAAAGCATTTTTCCGGGATTTACAATCGGCCAAGACTTCATCCATGCCGGCATACCGGAACTCCTCGCATACACAAACAACACCCTGATGATGACTGGTGCCAGCGGTGGTATCCAGATGTTCTCTGTCTCTGAAGATTACAGGCACATTCCTCCGGGTTGTAACTTTCAATATATCCCGGATACTGCTCTGTTTCCCCCCTTTAAGCAGGATAACCTTCTCTATTTTTCCGCCGGCCCTGAGGGTCTCAACAACCGGATGAATTCCATAGACTATCTGCATTGTTTTTCCTCCGGCCGGACCTTGGAAACACTTAATCAGCGAGTCCTCTGGAGATCTCTTCGGTGATTTTGTCCGCGACAGCCACCGGATCGTCAGCCAACCTTATTGGCCTGCCCACTACGATATAATCCGCGCCCATTGCAATAGCATCCCCCGGAGTCAACACCCTTTTCTGGTCGTCGCCTGCCACTTTGCTGCCCAGTCTTATGCCCGGGGTTACAATGATAAAGTCTTTTCCGCATGCCTCTCGTATGGGGATTACATCCCGGGCGGATGCCACAACTCCGGAAACGCCTGCTTTTCTGGCTGATACCGCGAGCTTCAGTGCGAGTTCTCTGGTGGAACAGTTGAACTCCATATCTTCAAGATCCGAATCATCCAGACTTGTAAGAACGGTTACCGCGAGCAGCACCGGTGGAACAGCTCCCATAACTCTCGCAGCATTGCTGACGGAATCTACCGCTCGCTCCATCATCTCCCTCCCGCCGAGTGCGTGTATATTGAACATGGAAATACCAAGTTTTACCGCGGCCTCGGAGGCCATTGCAACGGTGTTTGGAATGTCATGAAACTTCAGGTCGAGGAAGACCTCTCCACCCTTTTCCATTATCCTTGAGACGACAGAGGGTCCGAAGCGGGTAAATGCCTCCTTCCCTATCTTAAACATTCCCACATGATCCTTCAGGAGATCGGCCCATTTTATGGCCTCATTCATATCTTCTCCCAGGTCAAGGGCGAATATCAGTTTGTCCCGATTGTTTTTACTCGGCGCTTGCATCTTCGATAACATCCGCGCTGTTCTCTATGAACTCAGTGATTTCAACATCTGCTGATTTGGCATTAAGAATCTCAGGATGAGAATATTGCACCCTTTCTTCCGCTATCTCCCTCAAAGCGATAACGATTTCCCGATTGTCCTTCTTTTTGCTGAGTGGGTTCGATCCCCTTAGTAGTTGCTTTGTCCTTTGAACAGTAAGATGTGTCAGGGCAAATCTGTTTTTTGCTTTTTCCAAAGAATCTTCTACAGTAATTCTTGCCATGCGTTATATACCTCCGGTTATTGAATAAAAATCGTTTATCCTGGCTTTCAGCCGGGATCTCCTGTTTTTCTCCGCTATATATATAGATCTCATTATATCAACAGAACTGCTTAGTATATCATTAAATATCACATAATCATACCTTTCATTTTCTCTCACCTCTTCCATAATCCTGCTGAAACGCATTTTTATAACATCCCCAGTTTCTGAACCGCGTTTCTTCAACCTCTCCTTCAGAACTTCTACAGATGGAGGCATGATGAAGATAAACACACCTTCGGGATATATTGACTTTACATTGCCGGCCCCTTTGATATCTATGTCCAGCATTACGTCATGACCCTTTACGATCAGGTCATTTATCTCCTTCTTTAACGTGCCGTAAAATTGGCCGTAGATTTTTTCCCACTCTACGAATTCGTTCTTTTCTATCCTGTTTTTGAACTCCTCAAGGGAGATAAAGTGGTAATCTTTTCCGTCTTTTTCCCCTTTCCGTGGAGGACGCGTAGTGCAGGACACGGAAAAATACAGGTCGGGAAATTCATCCAGAAGCCTTTTGCATATAGTGGTCTTGCCCGCGCCTGAAGGTGCGGAGATGACCATAAGAAGTCCCTGTGCGTTCATATTGTTCATGGTGTTCAAACCTTAATGGATAATTCCGACTCGTCGGGATTCACGGTTGAAAAAACAGAGCATTGAAATCAATATCCAAAATGTTTCAGACTGTGAACCGACAACCGTGAACTGTTACTTTGATGATCCCAATATTTTATTTCTTACTCTAACTCAAAACCGTACCTTACTCAATATTCTGCACCTGTTCTCGCAGCTTTGCAAGTTCCGCCTTTACCTCTATTACATTGCCGGATATTGTAAGATCGTTGCTCTTGGACCCTATTGTATTTATTTCCCGGTGCATTTCCTGAAGCAGGAAATCCATTTTTCTACCTATAGCGATATCGCTGTTCAGCATCTCGCCAAATTGCTTTATGTGGCTTCTGAAACGTACAATCTCTTCGGTAATATCACTCTTTTCAGCCATTATCGCGACCTCCTGGATTAACCTTGATTCGTCACATTCCATACCGTCTGTCAGCTCCCGGATTCTCTCCGAAAGTCTTTTCTGGTAATCATCAGCCACCTGTGGAATTCTTGACTCCAGTTCTTTTATGCAAGCGCTGACTGTATCAAGGCGCGTGACAAAATCTTCGTAAAGAAGTTTGCCTTCAATTTCCTTCATCTGTATCAGGGAATCGACTGAATCATCCAGCGCTCCGCGAATTGTATTCCATGCTTCTTCAGGGTCAATTTCCACCTCGGAAACATGGATGCTCCCTTTCAGGTTAACAAGTGTGTCGAGTGTTATCTCACCACTGAGATTGAACCTCTCCTTCAGGTCTGTCATTAAGGAATAATAACTGCTGATGAGGGGAAGATTTGCCTCCAGATTATCTCCACCATTTGCGCCCGGATCTGAATCTATTCTGATGTTTATCTCAACTCTTCCCCTCGAAATCCGTTTCTCCGCTCTTTTTTTAATATCTACCTCCAGGGGTGCGAGAAAGACAGGTAGGCGTATACTGCTTTCCATGTTTTTATGGTTGAGAGATTTGATTTCAACAATCAATTTTTTCCCCGCAAGAGTTGACTCCGATCTTCCATAGCCTGTCATGCTTCTTATCATAGATTATTCTCCCTGTTCAGAACTCATGGTCCGCATCTGATCATTTTTCAACCCTTGAGCCTGAATCATGTACCTTTCTCTTATATTGTTAAACATCATTATCATGTCTCTGTCTGAATAATCAGGGTATGTCCACTCAAGACTCCGAAAAGTATGTTTTACAAAAATGAGCGTCAGGTCGGCATATATGCCATCCCTGATATATGGCCGGTGAGTGTAAGCCTTCCCGGTGGCAAGAATCAGGTGGGCTCGTGATATATATCCCGGATCTATATTGACAAGCCGGCTGCCATCTCTCATAAAGTTTTCCTCCACCTTGTTTGTGAACAACTTTATGTCGGGAAGCGTGTCCGGCGACACAAGATTTTCAAAAGATATAAACCGCCTGATAAGGGAAGTCCCTGATTCCTTTGCGTAGTAATCGGTATATTCAAAAGGAATAAGAGCGCTTATATAATCAAGCTTTCCAAATTTCTCCGACAGGCTTATTATAGTTTTGTTCAATATGTCTCTGCTTCCGGAAAATATGCTGGATATTAATTTCACCGGTTCAGGAAGGGCTGGCTTGCTCATAATATTTTTTCAACTCATTTTGATAGACCGGCGCTGTGCCCACCTTGCCTACAGTGATACCAGCTGCATGGTTGGCCAGGGCAGAGGCCTCCTTGAATGTTGCACCCGCCGCGGCACAAAGAGCAAATACCCCTATCACCGTATCGCCGGCGCCGGTTACATCGAAGACATTTCTTGCAACAGTCGGAATGTGAGTGACGCTGCCGTCATTTTCAAAGAGGCTCATTCCCTCTTCGCCCCTCGTTACCAGCAGGGCGCCGAAATCGAATCTCTTGATAAGCGTCCTGCCACCCTTTGTAATATCATCAGTGGTCTCAAGTTCCATGCCGAGCGCGCGTTCCATCTCCTGGTGGTTGGGTGTTATCAGGTCAGATCCGCGATAAAGAGAAAAATCACTCTGCTTGGGATCAATACACAAAAGTATTCCCCTCTCCGATGTTATTCCCTTTATTCCATTAACAAGTTCTTCTGAAAATACTCCCTTGTTGTAATCCGAGATAACCACGGCTCCCAGACTATCTTTCATCGAGTCTACGTATTCTATTATTTTTTGAAGACTGTCCCTGGAAACCGGTCTTTTGTCTTCTCTGTCAAATCTTACCACCTGCTGGCTGTGCGCAACAACTCTCGTTTTTACTATGGTGGGACGTCCATGTTCCACGATGATACCGGCTGTATCAATGTTCATCTTTTCCAGCTTATCCACCAGCCAGATGCCCATGTTGTCTGATCCGACAATGCCGGAGACCGCAACTTTTCCTCCCATAGAGAACACATTGTTCAACACATTGGCACAGCCACCCAGGAGAAGGCTCTCAGATGTGACCTTCACCACGGGCACAGGAGCCTCCGGTGAAATACGCGATACCTTTCCCCAGATAAACTGGTCAATCATAACGTCTCCGACTATCATCACCTTCGAACTGTGAAAACGGCTGATAATATCGAGAGCTCTCTTTTTATTTATAATATCTTTCATTATACAACACTCTTCAACACCACAGACGGTAAAATAACTATTCCAATTAGATTCTACAGATAATCTCCATGTGCGAACATGGCCAGCATGCTATTATTATAGAGTTTTTTTGTCAATCCTTTTTCTCAAAACCCTTGACTAAATATAGAAAAGGATATAGTTAGGGTTGCTTTACGTTTAAGGGGTTGGCTGATGAATGAGAAGAGTGAGTTACTGCGGAAAAGGAAGGAAAAGATAGAATCGCTGAGGTCCATGGGGGTTGAGCTGTATCCGAATGATGTGAGCGTAACCGCCACGACTAAATCTGTTATCGACCGATTCGGCGATATGGATAACGAAGATCTTAAGGGAATTGACGAAAAGTTTGCGTTGGCTGGAAGGCTGATGGCAATACGAAACTTCGGCAAAGCCGCGTTCGTAAGTATCCAGGATAGAGATGGACGGATACAGGGATACATAGCAAGGGATAAAGTCGGCATAGATAGATACTCCATCTTCAAGAAATTTGATGTTGGAGATATGGTTTTCATTTCAGGGAGTCTCCTTAAGACAAAAACCGGCGAACTTACCGTTGAGGCCGAAGAGATACGGCTCCTGTCAAAGTCTGTAAGGCCATTGCCGGAGAAATGGCACGGTCTCACCGATGTCGAAGCCAGATACAGACAGAGACATCTTGATCTTATAATGAATCCTGCCGTCAAGAAAGTTTTTTATACAAGAAGCAGGATCATAAAACTTATTCGCGATTTTATGCAGAAAAGGGATTTTCTTGAAGTGGAAACTCCCATGATGCAATCTATGGCCGGCGGTGCGGTTGCGCGACCCTTTAAGACATATCACAATGCCCTGGATATGGATCTCTATCTCAGGATAGCGCCGGAACTTTACTTGAAACGCCTTATCGTTGGAGGACTTGAAAGGGTCTTTGAGATAAACAGAAATTTCAGAAATGAGGGCATATCAACCTCTCACAATCCGGAATTTACCATGATGGAGTTTTATCAGGCATACGCTACTTACGAAGACCTGATAGTTATGACAGAGGAAATGATAACGTTAGTTGCCATGGAGGTTTTCGGTTCCCTCAGCTTTGATTATCAGGACACTGAAATTGATCTCAGCCGTCCTTGGCAGCGCCTGACAGTGAAAGAAGCTATCCTGAAGTATTCAGATACCACACCGGATATCCTGGAAGACCGCGTAAAGGCCGCCCAATACGCAAGGAGCATGGGAATGCCAGTCGAAGACGACGAACCGCTGGGAAAAATTATAGTGGCTATATTCGAGGAGGTGGCGGAAAGCAAACTTGTACAGCCGACATTTGTCACAAGTTATCCTATAGAGGTGTCACCCCTTTCGAGAAAAAGCGCCGGTAACAGCGAATTTACCGATCGTTTCGAGCTTTATATTTATGGCAGGGAGCTTGCCAACGCCTTTTCAGAGCTCAATGATCCTGAGGACCAGAGAAACAGGTTTGCCATGCAGTTGAGAGAAAGAGAGGCTGGAAACGAGGAGGCTCATGAAATGGACGAAGATTATATCGGCGCTCTGGAATACAGCATGCCCCCAACCGCAGGCGAAGGAATAGGGATAGACCGGCTTGTGATGCTTTTTACCAATTCGCCATCCATACGGGATGTTATATTGTTTCCGCACATGAGAGCAAAAATGAAAGCAACTACTTAGGGAGATTAGGCTGTGGGCTGAAGACTGTCAGGGAAAAACGAGGATATGGCACATTCTGAACCCATGCTTGACCTAACAGTTGCTGTTTCTCCACCAAAGTGCAACAATTGTGTCCCCTTGACCCTTTCGGGCTGATCTCTCGACTCGTCGGGATAGGTCGATTATGTCAACAGTCATAATACAGGTTTCCAGAATATGTCGTATGAGCTCTTCATAGGCCTGCGTTATCTCCGGGCAAAAAGAAAACAAACCTTCATATCAGCCAACACGTTTATATCAGTGGCAGGTATCTTCCTGGGAGTTGCCGCGCTTATTATTGTGCTGGCTGTCATGAACGGTTTTGAGATTGAGCTTCGCGACAAAATCCTGGGAATAAATTCTCACATTGTTCTTATGGAATACACCGGAGGAATGGAAGACCATGAAGAAATCATGAAGAAAATCGAATCGGTTGACGGCGTTGTGGCCTCCACCCCGTTCATATATGGACAGATTATGATAAAGAACAGGGGGCGGGTAACGGGCGCGGTATTGCGCGGCATGTCGGTCGAAACGTCCGCCGATGTTATAAATCTTGGAAAGATGAAGGATGGGAAGATTGACTATCTCTCCGGCAGGAGCAATACGACAGATCTACCCGGGGTTGTTATAGGGAAGGAACTGGCACAGAATCTGGGGGTTTTGCTTTTCGACACGGTGGAAATATTGCTTCCCATGGGAATTTCCACCCCTATGGGAATTGTCCCCAAGATTAAGAAGTTCAGTGTAGTGGGTATCTTTGATTCAGGTTCATATGAGTATGATTCATCACTGGTCTTCATGTCGCTTGAGAATTGCAAGAAGTTTCTCGGCATGAAGAATACGGTTACCGGGCTCGAAATAAAGGTGGATGACATCTACGGGGCGGGCAAAATTGCAAAGACTATCCAAGAAAAACTTGGATATCCCTACTGGGCAAGAAGCTGGATAGAAATGAACAAGAACCTTTTTTCGGCACTCAAGCTTGAAAAAAGAGTTATGTTTATCATTCTCAGCCTGATTGTGATCGTCGCCGCCTTCAATATAATAACCACACTGATTATGACGGTTATGGAAAAGTCCAGAGATATAGCCATATTGAAATCAATGGGCGCCACCGCAAGGGGCATCATGAAACTATTCATGATAGAGGGGGTTGTTATAGGGGCAATCGGGATCATCCTGGGCTGCATTGCAGGGATTACTGTCGCGTTGAACCTGGAATGGATAAGCCGGGCAATGGAAAATCTCTTCGGTTTCAAGATACTTCCTAAGGATGTCTATTATCTGAACGAGCTTCCCTCTAAGATAAACTATGGTGATGTCATTGTTATAGTCATTGCGGCAATGCTCATATGCTTTCTGGCGTCGATATATCCATCGTGGAGGGCCTCAAGGCTGGATCCTGCGGAAGCGTTGAGGTATGAATAGGAAGCAGGTAGCGTGAGATGATAGAAATCCAGCAACTGACCAAAACCTTCATGAAGAATGGAACCCGGATTGAGGTGTTAAAGGGAATCGATTGCAGTATTGCCAGGGGGGAGTCTCTGGCAATTCTGGGTGCTTCCGGTACCGGTAAGACTACGTTCCTTCAGATACTCGGGGCGCTTGATCATCCGACTTCCGGTCGCGTGCTCTTTGACGGCGCTGATATCTTCGAATTGGATGAACCCGGACGTGCTGAATTTAGAAATAAAAAGATAGGCTTTGTCTTCCAGTCTTACCATCTGCTTCCCGAATTCACCGCCCTGGAGAACACCGCCATGCCCGCCCTGATAAACGGGGCGCAGAAAGAATATGCCTTTAAGGAAGGGGAGATTATCTTGACGAAGGTGGGGCTTGGTGATAGGTTGGCCCACAAACCGGGCGAACTTTCCGGAGGCGAGCAGCAACGGGTTGCCATAGCAAGGGCGTTAATGATGAATCCGGATGTAATCCTGGCTGATGAGCCTACGGGAAATCTTGATATGAAAACTGGAGAGAGGGTACAAGACTTGCTTTTAGACCTTGGCAGAACAGAGAATACCACTCTCATTGTAGTTACTCACAACAGATTACTTGCAGATAACATGTCTCGCATTATCAACCTGAAGGATGGAAAGACTTATGATATTTAGACGCAGGAAATGCATCTTTGTCATGGCAATATTACTTATATTTCTCCCCGTAAGTGTTTTTTCCGCTACGCACTCCTCCATTGAAAAGGAAAGCGCCGAGAAAGTCGTCTTTCTCCCGTTTGAGATACACAGCAGCGAAAATGTTCTTTTGCTGCAGAATCAGATAGCCGACAGACTGATGGCCGAACTGATAAAATCCGGACATATAGAGATCATCAGAAAGGAGACTTTTGAGGGGCTGATTGAGGGAAAGAAGATGGATGACCGGCTGGCTGTTGCTGTTGGAGAAAATACGGGCGCCGACTTTGCGATTGTGGGGAGTCTCACAAAACTGGGCGACATGTTGAGCGCTGACGTTGGAGTGGTAAACATCGAAAGCGGGCATCGCTGGAATATCTTTGCACAGGGCAATAACATGGATGACCTGGCCTCGCGGTTGAATAATGATATTCTTCTGAAGATACTTAGCCGTCAAAGGATTGTGGAGATAAAGTTCACGGGAAATTTCCGGATCGAAGATGATGCCATCTATAATGTCCTGCAAAGCACAAAAGGCAAACTTCTCTCAAGGCAGGGACTTTCATCCGATATAAAGGCCATATACAAGCTGGGTTACTTCAAGAACGTCGCGGCCAGGGTTACAACTACGCGTGAGGGAAAGGTTATAAACTTCACACTGGAAGAGATGCCTTTGATAACAAGCGTAGATATTGAGGGAAATGACGATATAGAGACAGAGGATATAGAAGGGGTAATCTCTGTTAAAAGAAAACAACTGCTCAATTTGAGCAGATTGAAGTCGGACATGGAGAGTATAAAAGCCCTTTACAAGAATAAAGGGTATCTCAATGCTGAGGTTAAATACAACACAGATGAAAACAAAAAGGGTGTCAGGATAGTATTTAACATAATTGAAAACAAAGAACTCTATATAAAAGAGATTACCTTTGAGGGAAACAAGGCGTATACGGACGAAGAACTGAGTGACATGATGGAAACCTCGGAGTGGAGTATGTTGCACTTTATTACTGATTCCGGTGTGTTCGATGAAGCTAAGTTAAAACAGGACGCCAACAGGCTGACGGTTTTTTACCTGAACAACGGGTACATCAATGCCAAAATCGGTGAACCGGAGATCACCCAGGATGAAGAGTGGATATACGTTAAGATACCCATAATCGAGGGAAAACAATTCAGGGTTGGCAATGTGATAATTACTGGCGATACTCTTACCGTCCCCCGGTCTGAACTGATACCGCAGCTTCAGATTACCGAAAAAGATTATTTTGACAGAGAAGCCATAATAAAGGATGTTGATATGTTGACGCGGGCTTGCAGTAAAGAGGGCTATGCCTATGCCAACATTACTACGCGAACCGTACCCAGGGATGATGAACAAAAGATTAATATAACCTACAATATAGATAAGGGTGATCTTGTATATATCAATACTATATCCATAACGGGTAACACCATAACGAGGGACAAGGTAATACGCAGGCAACTTGCTGTTGTGGAAAAAGATCTCTATGACAGCAGCAAACTCAAGACAAGTTATATGAAGCTGAACAGGCTCAGATATTTTGAAGAGGTAAATTTCAAGACGGAAAAGGGAGCCAATGAAAGTCTTATGGATATCGACGTCCACGTCAGAGAAAAATCCACCGGCATGTTCAGTGTGGGCGCCGGATACAGCGCGGTAGATAAAATGGTTTTCATGGCCCAGGTATCCGAGCAAAATCTCTTCGGAAGAGGACAGACATTGAGCCTAAATGGTTACTTTGGATCAACGAAAACGAGCTATGAGCTGTCTTTCGTGGAGCCCTGGCTGTTTGATATGCCACTGTGGAGTAAATTTGAGATATGGGACACGGAACGGGATTATGACTCATACGATTTGCACACACAGGGTTTCGGCGCGACGCTAGGTTATCCTCTCTTTGAATATGTAATGGGCTATATTGGTTACAATTTGTCAATAGATGATATCACAAATATAGAAGACACCGCCTCGCAATATATAAAGGACCAGGAAGGGGAAACCACCTCAAGCGGCGTTACGCTAACGCTCTCACGAAATACAACGGATGATATAATGTTTGCCACAAAAGGTTCTAAAAACAGCATTTCCACGGAAGTGGTGGGAACGATCTTTCAGGGAGACGTCAGTTTCGCGAAATATATCGCCGATTCAAGATGGTTTTTTTCCATGCCGCTGGATACTGTATTCGGCATTCATGGAAAGATTGGTTATGTGCAGGGGCTTGAGGGAAAAGAGGTTCCTGTTTTCGAACGTTTCTACCTGGGTGGAATAAATTCTCTCAGGGGGTTAAGAGAAGTTGGGCCGGTAGATTCGGAAGGTGATACCATAGGCGGTGCGACCATGCTGAATTTCAACGCGGAAGTTGTCTTTCCCCTTATCAAAGATGCCGGCCTGAGAGGGGTGGTATTCTTCGATACAGGCAATGCGTGGAACAGTGGTTATTATCTGGATGACATGCGAAGAACAGCGGGAGCCGGGGTGCGCTGGTATTCTCCGATAGGCCCATTGAGACTGGAATGGGGATATGTTCTCGACAGAAAAGATCTTGAACCTCAGAGCAGGTGGGAGTTTACGATAGGTATGTTTATGTAGACTCCGTCGTCAAAATTGATGGATCCGTAAAATTACAAGGCAATTATTAATCAACAGACTCAACAAATTACAATAGGGGGTTTTTGTTCATGAAAAAGGTTATAAGTCTTTTAGTTGTTGTTTCTTTTATATTGGTAGGTGTTTGCTCTGCCGGGGCGGGAAAGATAGGATTTATCAATATGAAAAATATCATTGTTAACTCGGATGCAGGAAAGGCTGCGACCGTGGATCTAAAGAAGTTTGTCGAAAAGAAAAAAGCAGATATACAGGGAAAGGAAGCTGCTCTTAAAAAGATGAAGTCTGATCTGGAAAAACAACGCGCTGTCATGGCAGAAAGCGCTTACAAGGAAAAAGAGCTTGTCTACCAGAAAGCATACAGGGATTATAAGAGATCCATCGAAGATGCCAATGAAGAGATGAGATCAAGAGAGCAGAAACTTTCCCAGAAACTGATTCCCGAGGTGTTCAAGATCGCGAACAGCATCGGTAAAAAGGGGGGGTATGCGTGCATAATGGACGTGAGCACCGCGGGTCTTATCTTTCATTCTCCGGCGAATGATATAACGAAAAAAGTAATAGAGGAATATAACAGGGAATATAATTCCAAGAAGTAGATATCAGGATTCAAATGACGGTCGGAAAACAGCTAAAAGAGATTGCGGAATATGTGGGCGGCACGGTGGTGGGAAATGCCGATATAGTTGTCTCCAGTGTGCGTGGTATAGATGAGGCGGGCGAGGGAGATCTTACCTTCATCTCAAATCCAAGATACAGGGACAGGCTCGATGAAACCCGTGCGTCGGCAATTCTTGTTTCACCCGGGATTGTAAGCCCTGATAAAAATCTGATTGTCACGGAAGATCCTTACACCGCCATGGCCATGGCGCTCACGCTTCTCTACCCGGACGAACCTGTTGCTGGAGGAATAAGTGGTGATGCCTTTATTGAAACGGGTGCTGAGATCGGGGAAAATGTCGCCATCTATCCAGGGGTGTACATCGGCAAGAGGGCCAGGATAGGAAGTGGGGCTGTGCTTTACCCCGGTGTTTTTGTGGGCAATGACGTAATCGTTGGGGAAGACTCCATATTATACCCAAGCGTTGTAGTATATAAGAAATGCAGGATCGGGGAAAGGGTGATCCTTCACGCTGGAGTCATTATAGGAGCGGATGGATTCGGCTTCGCGAATCCGGGGGCCGACAACCGCAAGGTGCTTCAGGTGGGAATAGTTCAGATAGATGATGATGTTGAGGTCGGAGCAAATACCACCATAGATCGAGGAACGCTGGGAAAAACATGGATAAAAAGAGGGGCCAAGATTGATAACCTGGTCCAGATCGCTCACAATGTGGTCATTGGTGAAAACTCTATTGTTGTTGCCCAGGTCGGCATTTCCGGAAGCACAAAATTGGGAAAGAGTGTAATACTCGGGGGGCAGGTTGGACTTGTCGGGCACATAACCATAGGAGATAATGTCATGGTCGGAGCCCAGTCGGGTGTCCATGAAAATGTCTCTTCAAATCAGATAGTGTCCGGCACACCTCACATGCCGCATCGCAGCTGGCTCCGGATGCAGGCATGTTTGCCGAAACTGCCGGAGATGAGAAAGACTCTAAAATCCCTGTTAAAAAGAATAGATAAATTGGAAGAAAAAGCAGAAAAATAAGGGGTAGAGAAGAGATGAGTATTCACCCAACGGCTATCATATCGCCCGAAGCGACTGTTGGAGAAAATGTTGAGGTAGGACCCTACAGTGTTATCGGCCCGGATGTACAGATAGGAAAAGATTCTGTCGTGGGTCCGCACGCAGTCATAGAAGGTCCCACAAAAATAGGCAGCAACTGCCACATATTCCAGTTTGCATCCATCGGCGCGCCTCCCCAGGATCTGAAATTCGAAGGAGAGAAGTGCCCCGTTATTATTGGTGACAATAATACGATAAGAGAATTTGTCACAATACACAGGGCGACATCTTCCGATATAGGCATGACATTTATCGGGAACAATAATCTCCTGATGGCATATTGTCATGTGGCCCATAACTGCAAGCTTGGTAACAATATCGTTATGGCAAACGCCGCCAATCTGGCCGGGCACATACATGTTGAAGATTACGCTATAATAGGCGGACTATCGGGCGCTCATCAGTTTACACGCATAGGATGCCACGCAATGATCAGCGGCACATCCGCGGTCAATAAGGATGTCCCCCCATATGTTACAGTCGCGGGTAATCACGCAAGACCGTACGGTCTTAATCTTATCGGTCTGAAGAGACGTGGGTTTTCGGAGGAAACTGTGGGAAATTTGAAGAAGGCTTACAGGATAGTCTTCAGATCATCCCTTCTGCTTTCTGAAGCTGCGGAGAAGATAAGAGCGGAAATCAAGAACTCACCCGAGGTGGATCATTTTATAGAATTCATCGAAAAATCTGAAAGAGGGGTCTGCCGGTAAAGAATAAGATGCCGGGACTCAAAAGTTTTTGCGGAATCCAACACTGAATCCTGATCCCTAACCCCCGAGAATTAGTAACCGTTCACGGTTTCCAGTTATCGGTTCTCGGTTAAAAAACAGAGGGTTGAAAGCAATATCCAAAATGTTTCGATCGTTGCATAGTTCATTGAAAAAACTGTGAACTGTGAACCGACAACCGTAAACGATTACTATTAGTGATTATATGGCGGAGACTTTACCCTTTGCTGTCTTCTGTCTTTCATCTCTTATCTCACGCTATGAATAATTCTGTTGAATTATGCAGCCACAAAACCTTGATATAATGATTATTGCCGGTGAGGCATCGGGCGACTTGCATGGGGCAAATCTTGTCAGGGCGATGCATGACACCAATCCAGGCCTGCGTTTCTACGGGGTTGGAGGCGAAAAGATGAAAGAATCCGGTGTTTCTCTGATTGCCCATTCATCTGAAATGGCCGTTATGGGGATTACCGAGGTATTACCAAGACTGGGTTTTATACTGAAGGTAAAACGCGAGCTTAAAAAATCTCTGCGGCAATCGAGGCCGGCCCTTCTGATCCTTATAGACTACCCGGACTTTAACCTGCCTCTGGCTAAGTTTGCCAGGGAAGACGGGATTAAGGTCTTTTACTACATAAGTCCCAAGGTATGGGCATGGAGAAAAAAAAGGATATATGCTCTGGAGAAGTATGTAGATCGTATGGCGCTTATACTTCCATTTGAAGAGCAGGTCTATGAGAAGGTAAATCTGGATGCCCGTTTTGTTGGTAATCCGCTCTTGGATACGGTAAAGAGACAGTACACGCGCGGAGAGGCGCTCAAAAAGTTCGGCTTGAAAGAGGGGCTGACAACTATTGCCCTCCTGCCGGGGAGCAGAAAGGGCGAAGTTGCAAGGCTCCTTCCTGAAATGCTTGGAATGGCAAAAATCCTGAAGGACAGGATCCCGGCCATTCAGTTTGTCCTGCCACTTGCGGACACGCTTTCGTTCGATTTTGTGCACGAACTGGCTGACCCATATAAGGTTGATTTCAGAATTATAGAGGGGGATGTGTATGATGTCATTGGCCTGTCCGATATTGCCGTCGTAGCTTCAGGAACGGCCACGCTGGAGACAGCGCTTCTCGGAGTACCGATGATTATCGTCTACAGACTTTCACCGCTGACATACCTCATAGGCCGGATAGTTGTTAATGTTGATAACATAGGACTTGTCAACATAATAGCAGGAAAAACAGTAGTCCCGGAGCTTATACAGGGAAACGCTAATCCCGAAAAGATGGCGGATGAAGCGTACGATATCCTTACCAGTGCGCCCAGAATGGATGAAATGAAAAGAAATCTGTCCGGTGTGAGCGAGATGCTGGGCGGTCCGGGCGCGTCCGCAAGAGCGGCCAGTTTGGCGTGTGAAATGATATGAGTAGTGACCAAATATGTTGAAACTGAAAAATGTTGCTTCCAGGATATTGCGTGATGACAGAAAACTGTTGCGGTTTTCCCCTCTTCTTATCGCTTCCTTCATGTACCGTGGTGCTGTAATTCTTCGTAATCATTTCTATGATGCAGGCATATTCCATGCACAGAGCATGAAATGCAGGGTTATCAGCGTGGGAAATATAATTGTCGGAGGAACCGGGAAGACACCCGTGGTAATCATGCTGGCCGGTATGCTTAAGGAACATGGGTACAGACCGGCTATACTGAGCAGGGGCTACGGGGGCAAAAAGGAAAGACACACAGGCGTGGTATCGGACGGTCATGACATATTAATGGGGGCGAACGAGGCGGGCGATGAACCGGTGCTGATCGCAAACAGTCTGAAAGGGGTTCCCGTCATTATCGGGAAGGAAAGATTTCCTGCCGGAGAACTGGCTGTCGAGCGTTTCGGCGCTGATGTTCTTATACTTGATGACGCGTTTCAGCACCGCCGTCTTTCCAGAGATATCGATATCGTTTTGCTGGACAGCGAAAACCCGTTCGGGAACGGGTTCATGCTTCCGAGAGGAGGTCTGCGTGAACCGCAAAAAGGTTTGCAAAGGGCCGATGCCATAATATTTACATCCACAGAGGGAAGCGCGGATCCGGCAGCGGACAATATGCCCGCAGTTGAAATCCCTCAGCTTCCGACCTTCAGGGGTTATCGAAGAGCAAGGGGACTTATCGGAGGCGAAGCGCAGGATATTCTCCCACTTGAATATCTCAAAGGGAAAAGGATATGCGCGTTTTCAGGCATAGCCAACCCCGACAGTTTCAGAAATATACTGGGGCCTCTCTGTGGAGAGATTACTGCCTTTATACCGTTCCCGGATCATCATGTGTACACCGGAGGGGACATTGAACATATCCTGGAGGCCTGTCGTGATTCCCGCGCGGAGCTTATACTGACTACGGAGAAAGACGGGATTAAATTGATTAAGTTCCCCGATTTCTTCCGGGATGTTTACCGGCTGAAAATGGAGATGGAGATAACCCCCTCCAGTCTGAACTTTAAGGAATATATTCTTACACGGTTAGAAACATGAAAAAAGAGACACGGACAGCAAAAATCGTCTTTCTTATATTCAGGGTCATCCCCCTAAATATAAGAAGAATCCTGTTCAAAACCCTGATGATTCTGTTTTACCAGTTTTCCGAGAAAAACAGATTGATCGTCCTGCATAATCTCACGCGTGCGTTCCCGGAAAAAGATATGCTCGAAGTGACAAAAATCGGCAGAGATTGCTATAAGAACCTGGGAATAGTTGCCGCCGAGTTTTTCGATATTCTTTCCATGACAAGGGAGAATATATCTAACTGGCTGGAGTTTGAGGGGATGGAGAACTATCTGAGAGCTCACAAAAAGAATAAGGGGATTCTTTTCTTTACCGGGCATTTCGGAAACTGGGAAATAATGGTGGCTGCTTTTGCCCTCCGCTGCCAGCCGGTAAATATTGTATACCGGGCACTGGACAATCCTGTCATAGGGAATATTGTTGATAGGGTAAGGAGTCATGCAGGCAACAAGCTTATCCCCAAGGGAGGCGCCGCCAGGAGAATAATCCAAGTTCTTGGAAAAAATGAGAATGTAGGCATTCTGATAGATCAGAATGTTTCATGGCGGGAAGGTGTATTCGTGGATTTTTTCGGAAGACCGGCATCAACCACCAAGGGCCTTGCCTCTCTCGCGCTCCAGACAGGGGCGCCCGTTCTGCCAGGTTTTATATTCAGAATGGAGAACGGGAAATACCGGTTTGCTATCGGGCCGGAAATCGAGATTTCAAGAACCGGCGATTATGACAGGGATATCCTTGAAAACACTCAAAGATTTACGAATATTGTTGAAGACATCGTGAGAAAACATCCCGAACAGTGGTTCTGGCTTCACCAGCGCTGGAAGACCAAGAAAGCTCAGGTCTTATAGGTTTGGAGAGTGATTTAATATGCTGAAGGCAAGAAAATCGAAGGAACTCTCCCCTGAAGAAATCAAAAATATACTGGTGAGAGGAACCAACTGGATCGGTGATGTTATTATGAGTCTCCCGGCTGTGTCGTCTGTCAGACATACTTTCCCCCACGCAAGGATAACCGTACTGGCAAAGCCCTGGGTAGCACAACTCTACAGGGCCTGCCCGGATGTTGACGATGTCATTGTATTTCAGAGTCCCGGCATACATGATGGAACAGGTGGGAAAATACGGCTTGCCGCGCAACTGAGGGAAGAGAATTTCGATCTGACTGTTCTTCTCCAAAATGCCATAGAGGCAGCTATTATCGCGTGGCTCGCGCGAATACCCCTGAGGGCCGGGTATAACTCTGACTGCAGGGGGCTTCTTCTGACCCATTCGGTTAAGAGAACACGGGCGACAAGAAAGATTCACCAGATTGGTTATTATCTGGAGATGGTCGAGGCGCTGGGATTTAGAACATCAGGAAGAGATATTAATATAGTGCCCGGTAATGATTATTCCATGTCTGCAAGAAAGATCCTTACCGAACATAATATTAAAGAAAGAGACACCCTGATAGGCATCGCGCCGGGGGCCAGTTACGGACCTGCCAAGATGTGGTTCCCGGAAAGATTCGCAGCCGTGGCAGACAGACTCGCGGATGAATTTTCAGCCAGGATTATCCTTTTCGGAAGTGCCGGAGACAGAGAGAAAACAGACCAGGTCCAACGATATTCGAAAAACGCAATGGTCAATCTTGCCGGCGAGACAGATCTTAAAGAGGTGACGGGACTGATAAACGAGTGTAATCTCTTTATATCGAACGATTCAGGGCTGATGCACCTTGCTGGAGCTTTGGATATCCCTCTCGTCGCCATATTCGGGTCGACAAATCCCGCGACAACATCTCCGGCAGGCAGGAAAAGTGTCGTTATTTACAAGGGTGTTTCCTGCAGTCCCTGTCTCAAAGAGGTATGTCCGACCGATTTCAGATGTATGGATCTGATAGGGGTGGATGATGTATATGATGCCGCAAAAAATATTCTGGATATAGAACAATGAAAAAAAACAGGGCTGTCTTTCTGGACAGGGACGGAACAATCAATGAAGAGGTTGGCTACCTTGGCAATCTGGAGCAATTGAGGATATTCCCAGCGGCATTTGATGCCGTGCGGATGATAAATGAGGCGGGAATGAAGGTGGTGGTGGTCACAAACCAGTCGGGTGTAGCGAGAGGTTTCTTCGATGAAGATTTTGTGAACGCCGTCCATGCAAGAACAAATGAATTATTCCGGGCACAGGGTGCGTTTATTGACAGGTTTTACTATTGCCCCCATCATCCGACAGAGGGAATCGGCAAATACCGGATATCATGCGACTGCAGAAAACCAGCTCCGGGAATGCTTATAAAGGCGTCTGAAGAACTTGACATTGACCTGCCCGGTTCCTATGTGGTGGGCGATATGGCGAAGGATATAGAACTCGCGAATAATGTCGGAGCTGGAGGGATACTTGTAAGAACAGGCTATGGGAAAAAGGTAAAGGCTTCCGATATAAAAGCGGCCTGTATCGCCCGGGATATCCTCGATGCGACGGAATGGATAATGAAGGACATGAAAAATTGAATATCCTTATAGTAAAGCTGAGCGCCATAGGTGATGTGATTCATATATTGCCATCGCTCGAAGCGCTTAGAAAACTTTACCCCGATGCCCATATCACATGGGTGATAGAGGAGGATTCTTCGGATATCATAGAGGGACATCCCCGTCTCGACAGGGTTATTATCTCCCGCAGAAAAAGCTGGCTGAAAAATCTCAAGAGACTGCGCGAGGTGAGGAAAACGATTGATGAGATGGCATCATTTGTCGCTACCCTCAGAGACAGAAGATATGACCTTGTCGTCGATTTTCACGGTTTATTGAAGAGTTCCCTTGTTGTTTTGCTGAGTGGAGGCAGACGGAAACTTGGATATGACAGTATGCAGGAACTATCCGGCTTTTTTCTGAGTGAGAAAATTTATGAGGATATGAACAAGCATGCCGTGGATCGCTATCTGGATCTTCCACGCCACCTTGGAGCGGATATTGAAAAACCTGAGTTTACCATCCATATTGGAGAGGAAAATCGAAACAGGGTCGATAACCTTCTAAAAGAAAGCGAAATCAGCATGGAGGACTCATTCGTTTCGGTGAACCCTGTGGCGTTCTGGGATACAAAGCTGTGGGAGAATAACAAATTCGCCCGGTTGTGCGACAGGATAACGAGAGAATTGAAGATGAAGATTGTTTTTACAGGGGGGCGTAACCGGAAGACGGTGGAACGTATCCGATCATTTATGAAATATCCATCCGCGGATCTCGCGGGCAGAACAACTCTCAGAGATCTGGCGTATCTGTACAAATTATCGGACCTTCTCATTACAACAGACTCGGGGCCCATGCATGTGTCGGCGGCTGTGGGCACACCGACAGTGGCCCTTTTCGGGCCCACGGATCCCGCGCGAACGGGACCATACGGTGAGGGTCATACAGTTATTCGCAGGGGTCTGCCATGCAGTCCCTGTTTCTTAAAAAAGTGTGAGACAAAAAGGTGTATGAAGGAAATCTCTGTTGAAGATGTATTCCAGGCTGTAGCAGACAAAGTGCGAAAGGATCTCTCATGAACTCCGGAAAGTTTTTAGAAGGAATATCGATAGCACTGATTATCTTTGCGGTTCTTGCAACTCCTGATAACGCCGGTGCCACGTCCGGTGGCACCTGTTGTCCTGTAACAGAATCAGGATTCCTCATAGGTTATGGAACGGGAAATGTGGAAGAGGGAAAATATGAACCGGTGCTGATGATATGGCATATCGGCTTCAGTTTGAAAGAATTCCCATCGGAACAACAAGAAGATTGTAAAAATATAATTTCCTTCTACATCGAACCTCAGATAAATCCGGTAACAAGACCCGAAACAGATGTGGAATTTGGTGTCGGCGCCGGACTAAAATATATGCACCACATAACGAACAGCCTGTCGGCCTATTTCATGGCATCCGTCGGTCCGCATTGGGTCACTGTCAATACGGAGAGTCAGGCCAGAGGTTTTGTTTTCTCCAGTACGATTGGCCTGGGTATCTCGGTCTTTGTGACGGATAAATCCGCCGTTAACCTGGGATGCGGGGCAAGACATCTTTCAAACGCCGGTTTAGAGAAACCCAACGGAGGCATCAACACCTATTTTGGAACGATCGGATATTCAGTATTCTTTTAGTCCCTCAGGGAAGAATTTTACATAAAGACCGGTGAGTGATATAGGAGCCGTGTGACGCGTGAAAAAGGAGCGATCAATGGAGATAGAAAGAGAATTGCTGGAGATCCTGGCATGCCCGAAGTGCAAAGGAGATATTCGCTTAAACAAAGATGAAAGTGGCCTTATATGTGATAAGTGTAAGCTGATGTATAAAATCAGGGATGGAATCCCCGTCATGCTTATAGACGAAGCCATTTGTACAAACTAGTAATCAATAATTGAACCTTGATGGACTCGTCAAAAGTCAACCGCAACGGATCTGTCATTTCGACCACAGGGAGAAATCTTGTATTTTTAGAATGTTACATCGTAAAGATTTCTCACATTCGTTCGAAATGACACATTTAAAGACTTTTTGCGGGTGCATCAACCTTAAACCTGCATAATACTATGGACATATTCAAACGCATCTTAAAACTGTCAAAACCGCATATTCCGAAGTTTATCTTGGCGATGTTGTGCATGCTTGTTGTCGGCGCCACTACTTCCTCGCTTGCTTTCCTCGTTAAGCCCGCTCTGGATGGAATATTTCTAAATAAAAATGCCTCCATGCTGAAGTGGATACCAATAGCAATCATCGCAATATACTTTATCAAAGGCGCGTGCAGCTATGGCCAGACCGTCCTGATGAGTTTTATCGGTCAGAGGGTGGTAACAGATCTCAGAAGCAACCTTTACAATCACATCCAGAGACAATCTCTCTCCTTTTTCAACAGGAACTCCACCGGGGTACTTATGTCACGCATTACAAACGATGTGAACCTCATCCAGGGAGCGGTTTCAGAGGCCGTGACAAGTCTTTTTAAAGATTCGTTTACGCTGGTTTGCCTTATTTTTGTGATTTTTTATCGTGACTGGAAGCTGGCGCTGGTTGCCATGGTTGTTTTCCCCCTGACGATATATCCCATAGCCAGATTCGGCAGGAAGATGAGGAAGGTGGCCACAAGCACACAGGTTACCATGGGAAACCTCACCAGTCTCCTTCAGGAAACCATATCAGGAACAAGAATTGTAAAAGCCTTCGGGATGGAAGATTATGAAGGTAGGAGATTCGCGAAAGAGAATGAAAATCTCTTCCGGTTTTTTATGAAAGCAGTCTCCATACGGGCCATGTCATCTCCATTTATGGAATTTCTGGGCGGTCTCGGGATCGCCGCGATTGTCTTTTATGGGGGCTACCAGGTGATACAGGGGGTCTCAACTCCGGGTAATTTTTTCTCCTTTCTTACAGCCCTTATCATGCTCTACGAGCCTGTAAAAAGACTTACAAACGTCAACAATACGATTCAGCGGGGAATAGCGGCTGCCATCCGTGTTTTCAGCATTATGGATATTACGCCGGACATAGAAAACAGAACAGACTCGGTGAAACTACCGCAAATTTCAGACAGGATTGAAATCAGAAATGTTACCTTCAGTTATGATGATGAACCTGTCCTGAAAAACATCAACCTTGACATAAAGTCCGGTGAAGTGGTGGCCCTTGTCGGAATGAGCGGAGGCGGAAAGACAACCCTTGTCAATTTGATACCAAGATTTTATGATGTAACGGAGGGCGAGATACTGATTGACGGCCACGATATCCGTGATGTCACCATCGAATCGCTCCGGGGACAGATAGGGATTGTTACGCAGCAGACGATATTATTTAATGATACCGTCAGAAATAATATTGCTTATGGTGATATAAAAAAGAGCGATGAAGAAATAATAAATGCGGCAAAGTCAGCCAACGCGTATCAGTTTGTTAAGAATCTGCCTAAGGGGTTTGAAACAATCATCGGGGAACAGGGGGCAAGGCTCTCCGGCGGTGAAAGGCAGAGACTCTCCATAGCCAGGGCGCTTCTCAAAGATGCCCCCATACTTATCCTTGATGAGGCCACTTCCTCGCTTGATACTGAAGCCGAAATGGAAGTCCAGGGGGCCCTTGAAAATCTTATGAAGGGTAGAACGACCTTTGTTATCGCCCATCGCCTTTCAACAATAAGTCACGCGAATCGGATTATCGTGATAGTTAGCGGAAAAATTATCGAAGAGGGAACTCATGACGGCCTCCTTGCAAAGAAAGGCGAGTATTTTAAGCTGTATAATATGCAGTTTAAAGAAAATAATAATAACGTCTGATGTCTGATTAAAAAACTTCAAGAACTCAAAACGATGTTTCAAATCCCTCAGGATGTTTTTGGAACGGACCTTCCCGAATTTGATAAATTTCTCGCTCTCAATGAAACACATGTACACCTGATGGAGTTAATACATGAAGGTGTGATCGAGAAATTCAGGGATGGAAAACAGATTTTATATAATGTAGGCTGATATCATCTGGTGAGGCAGAGAAACTGTTTCCCTGCCGTAACGGTATCAAGGAACATTGAGGAAAATAGTGCTTAAAAGGTGCAAGATAGCAATTGTGGTTCCCAAATATGGACTGGTGGGCGGCGGGGAGAAATTCGTTCGGGAATTAACGGAACGTATTGCCTCGGACCATCGCTATGATGTCCATGTCTTTGCAAATAAATGGGAGTCTCAATCTGATCACATTACGTTTCATAAAGTCCCCGTCATCTCATTCCCTAAATTCTTGACCACTATCAGTTTTGCCTGGTTTGCCAATCGCAAAATGGCAAAAATGAACTTTGATATTATTCACACACACGACAGAATTTTTCATGCCGATATATTTACCATGCATGGTGTTCCACATCGATTCTGGGTTAAGAAAGTCCGGAGAAAAAGCATGAGCCTCTTTGATTATGGCACAATCCGGGTCGAAGAGAGTTTGATCAACCATGGAAAATGCCGGATGTTTCTTCCTGTGTCAGGCATAGCAAAGGATAAATTTACCCAAGAATTTGACGTTGATCCGGGAAAGGTCCAGGTTGTTCACCCCGGCGTCGACATAGACAGATTTGATAAACTCGACAGGAAAATCTGCCGCGGTGAAATAAGAAAGCGGTTTGAGATAGATGAAACCGACATGGTAGTTCTGTTTGTCAGCATGAATTTCGAACTCAAGGGACTGGACAATCTCATGGCTGCAATGACCACGACAAAATCGAAGCATCCATCAGGGAATCTTAAACTTTTAGTGGTTGGAAAAGGAAATGAAAAAAAATACGGTAACCTGGCGCAGAAATTGGGTATAAAAGATAATGTTATCTTTTCAGGAATTTGGAAGGATAATATTGAGCAAATTTACATGGCTTCAGATATTTTTGCGATGCCTTCAGAATTTGACACTTTCGGCATGGTGGTGTTGGAAGCAATGTCCGCTTCATTACCTGTAATCATCAGTGATAATGTGGGGGCAATGGATCTGGTTAAGGATGGCATCAATGGATTTGTCGTTGAAAAAGAAAATGTTGATTCAATAAGTTCCAGAATCGAGTTTATGCTGAATGAAAAAAACAGAGAGAATATGGCAAAAGAGGCGCATAAGACGGCAACAAATAATACCTGGAATATCATGGCGGATAAAGTACTGAAGATCTATGATGAAATGGTGGGCAGCTGAACCTATGTTTGTTAAGGGAAATAATATATCCAAAGAAGACATTCGCAATATCCTGCTGATACAGCTCGGTGATATCGGGGATGTTGTTCTTTCTTTTCCCTCTGTCAGGGCGCTGCATGAAAATTTTCCACAGGCTAATATAATCGTTGCGGTAAGGGAAAAAGCAAGGGAGTTGATGGAAGATTGCAGGTGGGCCTCGGATGTAATTTCCATAAATGAAGAAAAAAGAACATGGATAGAGGAATTACGATATCAAAAAAAGTTTTTTTCAGATTTGCGCAGATTCCATTTTGATTTAGCTGTCGATATGAGAACGGGTGAGCGGGGGGCTTTTCTTGCGCTTCTTTCCAGAGCACGGCAGAAGATAGGCTTTTTTGCCAATGATGGAAAGATCTGGCGAAACAGAGTTTTTACCCATCTGGTTATTCCCGAATCCAATCCGGGAGGGCATATGACCCAATATTACCTTGGTCTTCTGGAAGCTTATAATATCAAAACAGACAATCTCCGGCCTGAGCATGATATTCCTGATGACAGATATCAAAAAGCTAAAGTCCTTTTAAAAAACGAGGGGGTTCCATCAGACCGGCCGATCATTGCCGTTCAGCCTTTTTCTCTATGGAAATACAAGGAATGGGGAATGGATAAGTACATTCAACTTATCCACTGGCTCATATCGGAATACAACGTCTCTGTTATTATTACAGGTTCTCTTGATGAAAGGGAACGCGCGGATGAAATAATAAAGAAATGTCCACAAAATACATACAATTTAGCGGGCAGAACTTTCATAGGAACACTGGCCGCTGTTTTTAAGACATGCAGGTTATTTATCGGCGTCGACAGCGCCGGAGTCCATATTGCCGCAGCGGTAGGCCTGCCCACAGTGTGCATATTTGGTCCTTCGTCATATATTGCCTGGGCACCAAGGGGTGCGGAACACCGGGTAGTCCATAAAGATTTCCCATGTGTGCCCTGCAAAAACAAAGGGTGTGAGGATAGCGGTTTCAGCCGTTGTCTGGAGGAACTGACTTTCGAAGAAGTGCAAGACGTAGTAAAAACCCAGATGCGCCGGTCAGTCTCTTTAAACAAATCCGGAGAGGTTGCGACATGAGCACCGAGACTCTGTATATTAAATCCATCCAATCCACAACCAAAGATGCGCCGGTAAGAGTCACCATGCAGATGGGGACAAACGAGCATGACCTCTTCTTTGAAAGTAAAGATATCCAACTGGCCAATAATATGGACGCTTTTCTTACGCTTGCACTTTTACCCGGCATGAAACACACGGATATCTTGGTCGTTGATGGAGAGGTGAGCCCGCGCCTGCTTGAATCAATTAACACCCTGTCAGACATCTACCGTTCCTGGCATCCCTCACTTCACAGTGTAAAAATTGAGAAGGCAACACCCGTAAAAAAAACCGACACAAAGGAACAGAGAGTAGGCGTATTCTTTTCAGGTGGTGTAGATTCCTTCTATACACTCTTAAAAAACCGCGATGAGATCACAGATCTTATCTTTGTGCATGGATTCGACGTAGATATTGATGATAACAATCTTCATGAGAAAACGCTAACCATGGTTCGCGACGTTGGCTCACATTTCGGCAAGCGGGTCATAGAGGTGAAAACCAACCTGCGTCTCTCCTTTCTGGAGAAATACGTTGGGTGGGGAATTCTGGGGCATGGGCCCGCGCTTACATGCGTCGGGCATCTTCTATACCCTTATTTCAAGCGGATATACATTGCTGCTTCCTATGCTTATCCGAATCTCCACCGCCCCTCGGGTTCTCACCCGTTAATAGATCCTCTGTGGGGTACAGAGACTCTCGAGTTCGTTCATGATGGGTGTGAAGCAAACCGGATACAGAAGGTTGCCATGATAAGCGAGTTTGACAAGGCCCTGCAGTCACTTCGAGTCTGTTATGAAAATCGTGATGGAGCCTATAACTGCGGCCAATGCGGGAAATGCCTGAGCACAATGATTAGTCTGCAGGCTGTTGATGCCCTGGATCGTTGCACAACGTTTAACACTGGCTTGGATATCAAGAGGGTATCGCAACTGCTTATTCTTGATAGTGGTCGCATAAACCTTACAACGAGTCTGGAGGCATTGGAGCAAAACAAGGATTATGGAGAGCTATATCAAGCTTTGAAACTGGTTTTAAACCGGCCACAATGGCGCACAAAATTGATGCGTGAAACACGGCGGATAAAATCTCAATTGAGTAACGTGTTCACGCGTATAAAACCCGGAAAGGATTGAATTGATCTTTTAGTTTTACGTAAGAAAGTTGGCACATTCGAAAGAAATCTCGCCGGTTTTTTGCGAATCGATCAAAGTAACAAAAGTAAAAAAATGAGATACGGAATATTGACTATAGATACACCCGAATCAAATCGAGGCAATCGACTAATCGAATATGCTATTAAGAAAGTCCTCGGTTTGCCGGAACCATCGGTCTCGATCCCAATGTTTGTAAACCCGCGACGATTCCAAATAGACCAGATCAACCAATGCGATTTCATTTTACTTCCAGGAGCTACTATTCTTGCTAAGGGAAAAGGCCAAGGCGAGGCAATGAATTCATTGAAGAAAATGAAACCACCAAAATTTTGTATCGGCGCGGGGGGATGGCATCCATTATTCAAATTAAATTTTAAGGCCATGAAACATATTGATGGGTCTCTTGGTATTAGAGATTTACACACGTATGATCAATGTAAGAAAGCAGGAGTACCCGTGAAGTTTATTGGTTGTCCGACAATGTTACTGCCGGAAGTTAAAGAGAGCTCAGTGATACCGTATGATATAATCGGTTTTGCCAGAAAATATGTAGACTGGCAGATAAACGATCTTTTTAAACCGCTATCAGTCAACCGTGATAAACGATTGGTTGCTTCTCTGCAAGAGGCAGCCTGTGAATTGCCGATAGCTCAACAAATTACAAAACATGTTTTCAATTATGATGATCCTGCTGATGTAATGCGCCAATATGCCGGAGCCGATTTCGTGTGTACAGGCCGTCTCCATGGTGTTTTACCCGCGATATCGCAGAAAAAACCTGTGATTTTCTTCGGTAATCCGAATGACAAAAGATTTACCTTACTCTCTTATCTGGGTGTTCCTGTAAATGAATTAGGGTCTGACCCCCTAAAATTTAAACCTGTAAATAGCAGCGTTTACAGTAAAAATTTGAGCACATTAAGAGATAAGTTGAATGAATGGAAAAAGGAAACAATAGATCTAATATAACTGCTTAATTTCAATATTAGAAACATCCTGATTAGTGGAATACCGATATTAAATACTTTAGACTGGCAATTACTATTATGAAATCTTCGATTATCATCAGTTTTTATGAACGATTGAAATATTTGAAGGCATGTCTCGATTCCCTGAGTTCTAATTCTGGAGATTTTGATGAGGTAGTAATCGCTGATGACGGTTCGGGTGAATCCTGCGTGAGAGAACTGAGAGGGTTGATTAAGTCTTACGATTTTCCCATTGTTCATGCCTGGCATCGGGATGAAGGGTTCAGGCTTGCGGCATCCCGTAATAATGGTATTAAACGCGCCAGTGGAGATTATCTGATTTTTCTGGATTGCGATTTCATGGTTTTGCCCGGAACAATCGAATACCACTTGAATGCAGCTAGGCGCGGCAGGTTTGTTGCCGGCTTTTGTAAATATTTGAGCGAAGAACAGACAAATAAAATATTTCAAACGGGTGTATCCAACACTTTACTTGAGGAATCCTATAGTTCCCTGCCTGAAAAACCGATTGTCAGAGACCATCGAAACTTTGTCAGGCACAGGATTCTTTACAGCCTGCATCTTGCCGGTGCGAGAAAGCAAAGGTGCAGCAGCCATTTTTCTATTCATCGTGCGGATATGGAATATATTAATGGCTACGATGAAAACTTTGTCGGATGGGGTGGAGAGGATGAAGACCTGGCAATTAGATTCGCCAAAGCAGGATTTCAGGGGAAGTCAATAATGCGGGAAGCACGAGCATTACATCTGTGGCACCCAAGCGAGATAAAAAATCGAGATTGGGAGAATGGGCCCAATATAGAGTACATACGGAGGAAACATATTCCATGGTTTTGTGATAACGGACTGACAAAAACGCGTATTGACAACAAAACGAAATAAATATGGTGATCTCCAACAGGACAAATTGCGAACATTCTTTTACACTAACAATTGAAGCTCCCCGCAATCCCGTATAAGCGGAATCGTCGCTATTACTTCGACAGTTGCGGGGAATCTCCGATTGTTTAGTAAGTTAGAAATTATTTTCTGTGTTTTCTGGCAGAAAATAATTTCGTTAACGCATTAGTAAGATAGAAGTTGTTTTCTCGTAGAAAGCAACTTCGTTATCGCACTTATCCTCTTTGGTGGGACTTATCCCGTTTATCGGGGTTAAGGAAAATGTTTATTCTTATTCGGTCGCTAACCCCGTTGCAAGTAGCGGGGAATGCGCTCGCTGGTTAATTCAATCTGAATAAGGGACAATATGACACTGGTAAGGATAGTTAAAAATTGGGACTGGCCGGATCTTATTCGTCAGACACCCGGCAAAAAGGGTATATGGGATGGAATACAATTTACCACTGCTTCCGTAGGGGATTGTGATTTTCTTATTATGCTCAACAACAAAATGGGGATTGATACGCATGCACAATGCCCGAAAGAGAATATATGGGCTGTCATGCAGGAACCGTACATGAAAGGCCATAGCGACTGGATGATTGAAAAGCATGATTTTTTTTCTAAAGTCTTTACCCATTATGTACCTGTAAAGGATAAGAAATATACTCATTCTCAACCTGCCATCCCATGGCATGTAAACAAAACCTTCGATGAACTGATCTCTGTCGGAGTTCCCGCAAAATCAAAAAATCTGTCGGCTATAGTGAGTGACGCGATGGATTTACCGGGGCATATAAAGAGAAAAAAATTCTTACGATATATTCAAAATGATAAGCGGGTGGGATTAGATTTATATGGTAGAAAAACTAATTTTATCGAAGATAAGTGGGACGGGCTTGCTCCATATAAATACTCTCTTGCCATCGAAAATACCAGCGGGCCGGATTACTGGACTGAAAAGATAGCTGACTGCTTCTTATCCTGGACCGTCCCCATTTACTATGGATGCACTAATCTGGAGGATTATTTTCCTGAAGAATCATTTATACGAATCGACATAGGGCAACCGGAAGAGAGTCTTGCAAAAATAAGGCGTATTATTAATCAAGACAACTGGGAAAGACACATCCCGGCCCTGGAAAAAGCGAGAAACCTAGTGCTGAATCGCTATCAACTCTTTCCATACTTATCAGAGATGATTCATTCTCAACCGGGTGGTGAAAGTAATAAAGTGTCTGTTATAATTCCGGCTTACAGGAGAAGTAATAAGGCTCAAATCCGACATATTATCTATAAATTGAAAAAAAAGATGAATTTATTATAAGATTATCGAGGTTAAATTATGGATACCATGATTATTCCTTTTTATAAGTGATTAGTGAAGTTCCCAAAAGTGGCGAACACATCGATCAGAATATGAATCTCTATAAGATAAGGAAGTGAAAAAATATGAAAAAGATCTTAATCGGAATACCTGTTCTGGATAATGTGGAAATAACCAGAGCATGCCTTCAACATCTTTATCTAAATACTGAAACAGAAAGGCTGAGACTCAATGTTTCTGTTTTGATTATTGATAACGGGTCACAAAGTAATATCGAGGACATCTTTCGACAAGATTTTAAAGATCCGGCGTTTACCACTTATTTCCTGAGAAATCCACAAAACAAAGGTGTGGCCGCCGCATGGAATCAGATATTGCAGTTCGCGCCGGAGAAAATATCCAGCCAATCTTTTTATTACGATTATTATGTTGTATCAAATAACGACGCGTTTTTTGGTGCTGACTGGCTGCAGCCAATGGTGGAGGCCATGAAAGCGGACAAAAGGATTGGCTGGATCTCCACTATGGAAAACGGTTCTCCCGTATTGGAAGAGCTGACAGAGGCCCATTCGTTGTCAAAAAGCTATCGAGTAAATCCTCAGATATCATATACAACAGAGGTCGTTAATGAGAGTTTGAAGCAGATTTATGGAAAATGGGGCGGGCATGAGCCTTTCTGCCGGCTTGTCAGGAGCAAAGGGTTACCCCTTTTTATCCCCTTTCAAAAAGAGGGTCGCTCCGCTGTTTGCTTTATGGTAAGACCAGCAATGATTGACCAGATCGGTTTCTTTGATGACGACTACTCTCCAATCGGTCTCGCTGAAGATCTGGAATATTTTCTGAGGATGGAACAAATTTTAAAGCCATCATGGTTGACTGATGAGATATACCCGGAAGAGGCAAAATGGAAATGTGGGTTCTGCGGCAAGAGCATCGTGCATCACAATTGGTGCAGTACACGTCAGGGGCCGAATTTTGATGGTCGGAAATGGGATAAAGCGAGAGAGAAAAACTGGAAAGCTAAATTCGGGAAATCCCGCAAATATTACACAAAATTATTACCATAGATGATTTTGATTTAAAGAGTGTCATGAAAAAAATTGCGTTCGCAATAGAAAAGTTCAGTCGCTATGCCGGAGGAGCGGAGTCGTACACCGTCTCGCTTGCTGATTCCCTTATTAAAGATGGATGGGAAGTGCATTTCTTTGGAGAAGTGTGGGATGGCGAACCAGAAACCGCAGTTTTTCATAAAATAACCATCCCGAAATATCTTCCAGCCTGGCTCAAGATGGTCCTGTTTGCATCGAAGCATAAGAGAGCGACAAAAAAGCAGGATTTTGATGTTATCATGGGTTTTGGCAATACTTTGTATATGAATGTTTATCAAAGTCATGGCGGCGTTCACTGGCTTTCGACAGAGAGAAAAGTTTATTCGGAAAAGAACAAGATTAAGCGGGCAATAAAACGATTGATTATCATCTTGTCACTGAAACAATGGGTGCGGGCCTGGATTGAATCCGCTCCGTTTCGACTTTATCCACGGCCGAAAATAGTAGCTATTTCCCAAATGATAAAAAAAGACATGGTGTCTTTCTTCAAGGTAGACGAGAAAGAGATCGATATCGTTTACAATGGTGTCGATATAACCCGATATAATCAAGAGCTGCGACAGACATTGAGAGGTCCATTAAGAAAACAACTGGGAGTAAGAGAGAACGATGTTGCTTTCTTATTTGTTTCATATGACTTGAAGAAAAAGGGGATAGAGCCACTTGTCGAAGCCGCATCCCGACTAAAAAATACAGTCCATACTAATTTTAAAGTCGTGATTATAGGCGGACTGCCTTACGGGGCGCTTTCAAGGCAGATCAAAACTCTTAACATTGAAGATAAGATCCTTTTCACAGG
>JAGGXJ010000081.1 GCA_021163105.1 Syntrophobacterales bacterium | reverse complement strand
CTCTTCAAATCGCATAATCCGGATCTCCTGTAGTGTCTCTGTCCGTCTCATCGGCCACCTCCTGGTGACCATTATAAACCGGACAGATTACGTGCTACAACTCCGGACAGATTACTTGCTTCTGACACTTTTTTCAAAAATATCTTGCTATTTACAATCTGTTTGTGTATGTTTCTACCCGCAGAAACGAGGGGGGGAATGGTTTCCAGAGACGAGCTAATAAAGGTATTTACAGAGATATCTGATTTTGAGGAAATGAAGTCATTTGTCGAAGAGATTCTCACTCCGAAGGAAATCGAGGATTTCGCCCTTCGCTGGAAGCTTTTGCAGGAACTTAATGAAGGCCATACCCAGAGAAGTATAGCGGCAAAGTATGGAATAAGCCTTTGCAAAATTACCAGAGGTTCGAAAATATTGAAGAAAAACAATTCAATCACAAAAAAAATACTTGACAGAAACTATGGAGGAACAGAATAGAATGAACATGAATTCAGGATCAGTATCAGTGGAAATGCCCGACAAGACGGGATATTTTGGAGAATATGGCGGCAGTTTTGTGCCGCCGCAGATACAGGAAGTGCTTGATGAAATCACTGAAGCATACGGCAAAATAAAGGATGATGAATGTTTTAAAGAGGAGCTTTCGTCATTGTACAAACACTATGTGGGGAGACCAAGCCCTGTTTTCTACGCGAAATCTCTTTCGGAAAAATGCGGCGGCGCGCATATATATTTAAAGAGAGAGGATCTGAACCATACGGGCGCGCACAAGATAAATCACTGCCTGGGGGAGGCTCTGCTCGCCAAAAAGATGGGCAAAAAAAAGATTATCGCAGAGACGGGGGCAGGTCAGCATGGAGTTGCGCTTGCTACGGCCGCCGCCTTTGTGGGACTTGAATGTGATATCTATATGGGAGAGGTGGATATAGTCAAACAGCATCCAAACGTGATCCGGATGAAAATTGTGGGAGCGAGGGTTATCCCGGTGTCTCGCGGGACAAAGACACTCAAGGACGCGGTCGACGCGGCATTTGAAGCGTATCTTGAAGACCCTGTAACCCAACTTTACGCAATCGGGTCTGTTGTCGGACCCCATCCCTTCCCGATGATGGTCAGGGATTTCCAGTCGGTTGTCGGCAGAGAGGCAAGAAAACAGTTCGAAGAGATTACAGGCAGTCTGCCCGACAATCTGGTGGCATGTGTCGGCGGTGGTTCCAACGCGATGGGACTTTTCTCTGCTTTTCTGGACGACGAAAGTGTCTACATGTATGGTGTTGAACCTTCGGGGCTCAGCCTTAAAGATGGTGAACATGCGGCAACCCTGACACTTGGCACACCCGGCGTACTCCACGGGTTTAATTCCTACATGCTTCAGGACAAAGATGGTGAGCCCCTCCCTGTATACTCCATAGCGAGCGGGCTTGATTATCCGAGCGTTGGTCCCCAGCACAGTCTTCTCAAGGATATGGAGAGAGTTACATATGTGACAGCGAACGACAGGGAAGCGTTGGACGCGTTTTTTGAACTCTCCAAGGTCGAGGGAATAATTCCCGCTCTGGAAAGCGCCCACGCTGTGTCATACGCGATGAAACTGGCAAAAACTCTCGACAGTGACAAAACCATACTGGTAAATCTGTCAGGCAGGGGGGATAAAGATATAGATTATGTGGCTGAGACATATGGGAAAGACTATGGAATAGAGTAAGACAGCGGTTATCAATACACAGGGATCGGGGATCAATTCTACGACTTACTTCAGTATTTCTTGTTTAGCTGTTAGTTTTTTGTAATCTAAATGCCTTCAGCCTATAATTCAAATAGCCTGAGTCGTTACGTTTATACTATAAGTGAGTGGTTGCCCCCGATTTTCCCTGCCAGGAGTCCCTCCGCTCCAGTTCTCTGTCGATTGAGTTCAGAACGGACATCTTGTTTATTCCCCAGTCAGGAGCCAGGTAGATATCTTTGTATCCGTCTGCTGTCAGCCTTTGTATCACCATTTCCGGAGGCAGTATCTCAAGGATATCACAGACAGTGGAAACATATTCCTCTTTTGTTATCATACTGATCGCGCCTTTCTTATAGAGAGCCCCGAGAGGGGTCCCGGAAAGCGCCAGTAGCAGGTGTATCTTTATGCCCTGAACCGGCAGGGATGCTATTGTCCTTGCCGTTTGAATAATATCCTCCCTTGTTTCCCCCGGTAGTCCTACAATAATATGAACGCAGATATTGATATTTCTGTTTGCGGTTCGGGCCACGGCATCCAGAAAGGTCTTTGAATCATGCCCCCTGTTGATGAACCTCAATGTCCTGTCATGGATGGATTGAAGTCCGTATTCCAGCCATACGTGATAATCTTTCGCGTACTCTTCAAACAAATGGATTACATCATCCGGCACGCAGTCCGGCCTCGTGCCGACAGAGATACCAACCATGTCGTCCTGCGACAGGGCCTCACCATAGAGAGCCTTGAGCCTGTCTGAGGGGGCATAGGTGTTTGTGGCAGTCTGAAAGTAGGCGATGAATTTTTGCGCTCCTCTATTCTCCCTGTAAAATTCCCTGCCGCTCTCTATCTGTTCGGTCACGGATGGCAGCGGCCCCATCTGCCGCAGTTTTGAAAAACGGCCGTCACAGTAAATGCACCCACCCCTCGCCACCTTCCCGTCACGGTTGGGACAGGTAAATCCAGCATCTATCTGCAGTTTGTAGACCTTGCAGCCAAACGTGTTGATAAAAAAACTTTTCAGATCATAATATCTCTTTGAATTGTTCCAGAAATCCGGTTTCGGCATGCTTATCCCTACCGCGCTGGTCGCGCTCCTCATTCTTTGTAACTACTCAGGCTATTGAGTTCACAGTGGAACCGTGAATCTGAGCAGCTACCATTTTTTTATTGTCTTTTTCCAATTAATGTTATTAGACTGCTATCGTTAATTCAAGTAATTATATATGGGTGTATATATGAGTTTTCCGGAAAAATTTGACGTTATAGTGGTCGGGGCCGGGCATGCGGGCTGTGAGGCGGCGCTTGCGGCCGCGAGAATGGGATGCCAAACGCTCCTCTTTAGCATCAATCTTGATACAATCGCGCTGATGCCGTGCAATCCCGCCATAGGGGGACTCGCTAAGGGACAACTCGTAAAAGAGATAGATGCCCTTGGGGGTGAGATGGGAAAAATAGCCGACAAAACCGCCTGCCATTTCCGGCTCCTTAACAGTTCCAAGGGACCTGCTGTCCAGTCTTCCCGCGTGCAGTGCGACAAGCAGCTCTACCGGCTTGCCATGAAGGAGGTTGTAGAAAAAGAACAAAATCTCTATGTCAGGCAGGCGCTTGTGGATAAGATTGTTGTCGAGGGGAAAAAGGCCATGGGGGTGGTTGATAATACCGGTTTTTTCTACGGCGGCGAAACGGTGGTGGTAACCACAGGGACATTTCTCAACGGTCTCGTCCATATAGGCCCGTCCCGTCAGTCCGCGGGAAGGGCTGGAGAGATTGCATCCACAGGTCTGGCTGACTCTCTCAGGCAACTGGGTTTCGAGATGGGGCGCATGAAAACAGGTACTCCGCCAAGGTTGCGCGCATCCTCTATCGACTTTTCAGCTCTTGAAAGACAGGACAGCGATCCCGACCCGCAGCCATTTTCCTTTACAACAAGCAAACTGCGGGAGGAACGACTTCCATCATATTTTTCCAGCACCACCGCTGAGACGCACAGGATTATACGGGACAACATCAACAAATCATCCCTTTATTCTGGTGCCATAAAGGGGGTCAGCGCGCGCTACTGCCCGTCACTCGAGGACAAGGTAGTGCGGTTTGCCGATAAGGAAAGCCATCCCGTCGTGCTTGAGTTCGAGGGTTTTGAAACGGAAGAGATCTACTCAAAAGGCCTGGGAAACAGCCTCCCCCTGGAACTTCAGGAAAAGCTGGTACATTCCGTTCCGGGACTTGAGAACGCGGAGATAATGCGCAGCGCCTATGCCATAGAATATGATTTTGTTCAGCCCACCCAGCTCGCGCAGACTCTTGAAACAAAACTTGTCAGCGGATTATATCTGGCAGGGCAAATAAACGGAACGTCCGGTTATGAAGAGGCCGCCGCTCAGGGGATGTGGGCCGGCATCAATGCCGCGCTCGCGGCACAGAAAAGGCTCCCGTTCATACTTGATCGGTCTGACGCTTATATGGGCGTTCTTGTTGATGATCTGATTACACTGGGAGTTGATGAACCCTACCGGATGTTCACATCAAGGGCTGAATACCGGCTGATCCTGAGGGAAGATAACGCGACCATCCGTCTTATGGGGAAAGGTTGTGATCTGGGCCTGATCTCCCATGACTATTACAATGACCTGAAGGAGAAGGTTCGCGAGATCGACCTGCGCATAAAGGGTCTTTCAGACAGTAAGATCTATCCCTCCACCAGGATTAATCAGACGCTGAGTACCTTAAACACAGCTCCCATCAAAAACCCTGTCACCCTCCATCATTTATTGAAAAGACCGGAGCTCAAATATGATAATTTGAAGGGTCTGGACGGATGGAAAGAGATTACCGACAGGGAAGTAAAAAAACAGGTGGAAATAGAGATCAAGTATGAAGGATACATAAAACGCCAGCTTGAATCTGTCGAGAAATTCAAGGGGTTGGAGAACAAAAAAATGTCCCCGGAGTTTGACTATTCGGAGGTTCCCGGTCTTTCAAATGAACTGAAGAAAAAACTGTCATCTATAAGACCTGTTTCCATGGGCCAGGCACGGAGAATATCGGGGATGACGCAGGCAGCGCTTACCGCCGTGCTTGTCTACCTGAAAAAGTTTGAAAAAAGTAATGATAAAAAGGCGGAGGACAAACAATGAGAATCATCCCCAGGTTAATTGTAGTTAATTAAGGCAGAATAAGCGCGTTATTTACAAGTAAGCAGGTGTAATTATCGAGGATTCAAGGGTTCGAGTGAAAAGAAGAAAAATATAGAGGATTATTCCTTAATCCTTGACCCCTGGAGTCCTTGGACCCTTTTCTCCAATTAAATTGGGAACGTACCAACAATGAAAGGATATATAATGGGCAAAGAATATATATTGCCGGACAAAGTCATTAAGCTGATGAAGAAGGGAGTCAGGATCCCCAACCCATGTTCCGTGGAGATTGGTGAAGACGTCGAGATAGACAGAATATCCGGCAGAGGGGTTGCCCTGCATAGTGGAACGAAGCTTTATGGAGACAAAACGCTTATCTGTGCCGACACAAAACTGGGTTATGAGGCGCCGGTTACTGTGGTTGACTGCCAGCTCGGCCGGGGGGTGAAGCTGGGTGGAGGATTTTTCAAGGGATCGGTTTTTCTGGATGGCGTGGAGATGGGGTACGGCGCGCATGTAAGAGATGGGTGCATCCTCGAAGAGGAAGCCAAAGCGGCACATACAGTCGGCCTGAAACAGACCATTCTATTCCCATTTGTGACCCTGGGCAGTTTGATAAATTTCTGTGATTGTCTCATGTCCGGAGGCACGGATGGAAAAAATCACAGCGAGGTGGGAAGTTCCTACATCCATTTCAATTATACACCCAATCAGGACAAGGCAACCGCGTCGCTGATAGGAGATGTCCCTACGGGTGTGATGCTGAATCAGTCCCCCATCTTCCTGGGTGGTCATGGCGGTCTGGTGGGACCTGTAAGAATCGGGCATGGTACAGTGATAGCGGCGGGAACTATCTATAAAAAGGATTGCCCCGAAGGAGGAAAGCTTCTGACGGGGGACGGTGGTACCGCCTCCGAAAAAGATTTTCACATGGGACTTTACCGTGGTGTGGGTAGGAAGGTTCGCAACAATATCTATTACATCGCAAATCTGCTAGCGTTGAAACAATGGTATTTGCACGTTCGCCCCTCTTTCTTCCACACCCATGAATTCGGCTGGGAATTGTGCGAAGGAGCAGTTGAAAAACTGGATATGGCCCTTAAAGAAAGGTTGAAACGTTTCAAGGCGTTTTCTAAAAATATGGAGAAGTCTGTAAAGATCAGCAAAGGTATTTTGACCGGAAAGAAGAAAGAACCCGCCACTGGCCCGGAGGAGGAATTGTTGAACAACTGGCCACGGCTCGAAGAATGCCTGACAAAAGGGTTGGAGGAGACCATCGCCCTGGAAAAACGGGACGTGTTTCTCGATGCGCTCAATAGCGGGCGGGAAGCGGAAACGGGATATATAAAGACCATCCAGTCGCTGGACGACAACACCCTGTCTTTCGGCACGGGATGGCTTCAGGCCATAGTTGACAGAATCACGCGGGAAGCTATTAATATTGTGCCTTCGTGTAAGCAGGGATTAGACCTTTAATTGCAAAGCTCTTGCAAAAGTGGCAGTAACTGCTCAGGTTAACAGTTCACGATTCACAGTTCACGGTTAAAAAAAGGCTAACGTTTAATTTTCAGCTAATAGTCAACTGAGATCTTTGCACAAATGCCGTAATTTGTCATTTCGACCGAAGGGAGAAATCTTAACAAACTTGAGTCATTAAGATTTCTCGTCGTTAACACTTCTCGAAATGACATTATGCAAAGTTCTCCAACTGATATTTGGATTCATCAACTTTAGACCTGATAACCTGAACAGTTACAGATGGCAAAAGAATTTAACCGGGCGGAAAGAGTCAATAGCCAAGGACAAGGAGTGAGAAAACTACACTAAAACAACCCCGGGTTCATCCGGAACCTGAATTCCGCTACTTTATACTTGCCGGCTCCGGAAATGAATGTTCTTTCAGTAAATGTAACATCGTTCTCTTTGTCAATGAGGATTATGGTGGAAGAGCGTGTGCCATATATCTCACTCTGTATGAAGATTGAAGAGAGAAGTCTTTCCCATTCAAGCCCTATCCCCGTATCCGGAAAATGGCTGTCGTCAGGCCTCGATGTGTCGGCGAGTATATGAAATATCTCATCCTGTAAAAGATTCTGATGTTTTGATATCAGACTGTCCAACAGCTTCCTGCCGTGTTTTACTTTCGGCCATGGAGTATCCAGCAGGTGGTTGCTGAGCCCATGCATTCCCGGTGATATTTCGTGAAAGCCATTACCCGCGTTTGAAAAACAGAAGAAGCCGTTCCTGTCACCCAGAATCAGGCTAAAACCGTTGTACCTGTCGGAACTTTGCCTTATGTTCTGAATGTATTCTGCCGGATTTTCATTCCCGTGGAGGAATTCGCTGACCAGCTTCCCACGTGACGGCGCATTGTCTTTCAGGTTGCGGATATCCCGAAAGTTTGTAATGGCGGCCATACGCCCGGTCTTTGTTATGCCGAGCCACGTTCCTCCATCCTTCAGATCTCTTCCAGCCAGGATATCGGGAGTTTCCTCCGGGAAAGAAGCCTGTGCCGTGGGTCTTTCATAGAATTCATCACGGTTTGCCGCGAGGATAAGAGGATATACAGGATGAGACCTGTATGAAAAGAGTATCAGGCACATGTCTTTTTCCGTTTACGCTTTTTCTCTGACCTTTTCCATTATCCCCGACATGACATCACCGGCCTTTCCTTCGATGAGTATGTCCGCGCTGGAGTCATATGGAGTTTCGCCGATGTTGATGATAATAAGTCGCGCTCCCGCTTCTTTGGCATATGCCGGCATGAAGGCCGCCGGATGCACAACAAGGGAAGACCCCACAACGAGGAACAGGTCACAACGCATGGAATGCGCTGTCGCGGCATCCAGTACTTCAGGAGGAAGAGTTTCTCCGAAGAACACGACATCGGGCTTGAGAATGCCGTGGCACATTTCACATTCGGGCACATCGACACCATTCTTTAATTTTTCTCTGATGTGCTCCACCGGGTATCGTTCACCGCAATCCAGACATCTGACCCACTGCATGTTGCCGTGCAGTTCGAAGATTCTGTCCGGGGAATTTCCCGCTTTCTGATGGAGATTGTCGATATTCTGCGTGATGACACAATCAAGCCTGTCCATCTCTTCCAACTCGGCAATGGCAAGATGGGCTCTGTTTGGTTTGATATTCGAGAGCAAGCCTCCCTCTAACAATATCTTCCATTGTTTTCTTCGGGTTTCTTCACTCCTGAGAAACTTTTGTATGGTAAAGTCGTCGGGATCAAATCTTGTCCAAATTCCTCCCGGCCCCCGGAAATCCGGAATTCCCGATTCGGTGCTGATCCCGGCTCCGGTGAATACTACAAGCCTTTTAGAAGCCAGGATCATCTCAGCCGCCGCCGAGATTTTTGCACCCGGATTGTTATTGATCATCCCTTTTCTCCATGTGTAATCAACCAGTCATTACTTTAAATCATACTTTTTCAGCTTGTACCTAAGCGTCCGCTCGGTGATTCCCAGCAGTTCCGCTGCCTTTGTCTGGTTGTTTCCAGTTTCAGCCAAGGCCTGTTCTATTCTCTTGCGTTCCAGAGATTCGATCTCGTCCTTGAGAACGCTTCCCTCTTTTATATAATCGGCAAAGTGGTGTGGGGAAATCTCCTCGAATGGTAGATCTCTTATTGATATAATCTGGTCCCTTGTAATAACTACCGCCCTTTCAATAATATTTTCCAGTTCCCTTACATTGCCCGGATAATCGTATTTCATGAGGATATCCATGGCTTCATTACTTAAGCCCTTTATGTCTTTATCGTTTTCCGCGGAAAATCGTTTTATGAAATATTCTGTCAATACGGATATATCTCCTCTTCTGTCCCTGAGAGGAGGAACAGTTATGGAAACCACGTTCAACCTGTAGTAGAGATCCTCCCTGAATGTTCCCTCTTTCACCTTTTCTTCGAGGTTCCGGTTTGTCGCGCTGATAATTCTGACATCCGCCCGTATGGTTTGATTCCCGCCCAGCCTCTGGAATTCGCGCTCCTGAAGAAACCTTAAAAGTTTCACTTGGACAGGTGGAGAAAGTTCTCCAATCTCATCGAGAAAAAGGGTGCCTCCGTCCGCCTCTTCAAACCGCCCTGCCCTTCGTGCTGTTGCTCCGGTGAACGCCCCCTTTTCATGACCGAAAAGCTCGCTCTCCAGCAGGGTTTCGGGCAGGGCTCCGCAATTCACCACGATCATAGGTTTTTCCGAACGAGGGCTTGTCGCGTGAACCAGATTTGCGAACAGTTCCTTGCCGGTTCCGCTTTCCCCCATGATTAACACGGTGGCTCGACTTGACGCTACCCTTCCGACCATGTTGATTATGTCTTCCATACCGGCGTCTTTGTAGATAATCTGTTCCTGCGTCAATCCCTTTTTCCACACTTTCTGACGGAGAATCTCATTTTCTCTGATAAGAGTCTGTCGTTCTGAAATTCTACTGATAAGGACAAATAGCTGATCCAGATCGATGGGTTTGGGAATATAGTCCACGGCACCAAGCTTCATGGCATCGACTGCCGTTTCTATTGTCCCGTACGCTGTCATCATTATTACGCTGATTTTCGGATTGATGCTCTTTATCTTTTTCAACACTTCCATTCCATTCATTCCCGGCATCTTAAAATCAAGGAGAAGCAGATCGAAATGGCCGTCCTGCACCTGTCGAATAGCCGTATTCCCATCCTCGGCCTCCGCGACACGGTGTCCTTCGTCGGCAAGAAAACCCCTGAGCATTTTTCTTTGCGCCTGCTCGTCTTCGACGATTAGTATATTCAATTTATCCATTACTTTTTATCCTTCTCTCTGTTTTTCACCGGGAGCAGAATCACAAAGGTGGTTCCAGATCCTGCCTTACTCTCAACACGAATCTCTCCGCCGTGGCCTCGTACTATCTCGTGCGCCAATGAAAGTCCGAGACCCAGACCCTTCTCTTTTGTCGTATACTCCGGATCGAATATATGATCTATCTCCTCAGAGGTCAACCCGCACCCGGTGTCCGATATTTTTACGCTTATCATATCCTTTCCACCCGGTTCAGCAGAGATAGTAATGGTACCCTTACCGGGGATTGCCTCCATTGCATTCTTAAAAATATTATAGAATGCCTGCCTGAGTTTATCCACATCCATTGGTATTACGAAAGAATTGTTATCTTTCCAGACTGTCTTTATATCGATTTTTCTGAGGTTGGCCTCTTCTCTTATAAGACTGGCAATTCTTTCCAACACATAAGTAACAGAATAGTTTCTAAACTCCAAACGGCGGCTTCGGGAAAAGATGACAAATTCTTCCACTATCCTGTTCAAACGTTTTATTTCTTCACTGATAATTCCTGTAATATACTGAAATCCTTTTTTCTTTTCTTTTTCCTCAGGAGAATATTCGCGACGTATTCTCTGGCTGGCCATACTGATAGCGTTAAGTGGATTACGGATTTCATGGGCCACTCCGGCCGCAAGTTGACCAAGTGCTGACAGCTTTTCTGCCTGATGAAGTCGCCGCCCCATCTCTTCCATTCTCAGCGAATACCTTTCCTGGCTGCGGTAGAGGGCGAACATCGACAGGATACCTATCGCCATAATGAAAATCATGGAGACTATCATCCTGTTTCTGTTTTCCTTTAATATCCTGTCGCTGCTACCACGATTAAGACCAAGGCGCGCGAATCCTACAATCTTTTCGTCAAGACGTATCGGAACCGTAATCTCAAGAAGCCCGGATGCGCCGGAGGTCATCTTGCGGCTCGTTTTTTCCACATTTCCTTTCAGCACATCGAGTGCGACCGCATCCACATCTTTGAACTTTTCCTGAACATTGCCGGCCTGCCCCAGAACCCTTCCGGAACTGTTTACTACCACAAGATGATCCAGTCCCTGCTGATCCCATCCAACTTCTTCAATAGCCTTTTTGATAACAATTCTGGGGCCCCACCAGCTACGAAGTCCTTCATCATTGATAGCTATTAATATAGCGCCGCTTCCATCTTTACGACGAAGAGTAATATATCCCATCTCGTTGAGTTTTCCAAACCGGTTAAAAAGATCTATGATTAGATCTTCGTTCCAGACCGTATTATGATCCACCCCGTCTGAAAACTCCTTGATAAATTCTCCGCTTTTAAGGACTGCTTCATCATTTCCATCGAGAACAGCGACAAACCACAATTTCTCCCGGTCAGTAATTTCTTTCAGATCTTCTTCATTCAGATGTCCATCCCTCCATTTGGCGTCAATTGCACGTGCCTGAACTACAAGACTTTTGACGAGGGCTTCTTGAGGGGAAAACACCCTTTTGCTGAATGGAACAATAGCATCATCATCTTTTACGCTTTTTTTGAGGGCTTGCCGCAGATAGTCAAGATTCTCCTGGGCTACGTTTTCCACGGTTGTTATAATATCAAGCCCTCTGTTTTCCATGAAACCTGCCAGTGTTTTATCAAGACGCCCCAAGTCCATGATTCCCATAACAAGTATCAGAGATATAAAAAGCCCTATGATAAGGGCCACTACCAAGGGGCGTAGAAAGGTCACCTTATGTTTTATAGATGAGGTATGCCAGTCTGTGTATTTCGAAAGTTTCATTTTCATTTCCTTTGGATAAGCGTTCCTTCGGTTACGTGTCGTGGTTATACCACAACTTATATCTGTATAATAGTTTGAAAATCCGGGGGTGTTATTACAAAAACCATTCCTGTCAGACAATTTTGTCGAATTTCACCGGAAATATATTAACAGGTAACAAGTTGTATTCTTTGACTTTTTGAAAAGTTGTTATTGTGTTTTCGACATTCTCATCCTCAGAATATATTTTCCCCGGGGAATGATCCTTTATATATCTTTGGATATTACACGGTTATAAGATTTGGCATGGAAAGTGCTAAGTTAAACAGGTGATTGTGCCGAAAACTCCTCCTGCTTTTTCGGCTTAGACCCTGAAGAAAAGAGTAGACGGGCTTGAGATCTTTACCTCCTGAAGATCTTGAGCCCGTGGCAACTTAGGCTCTTTGGTGCTTTCACTCTGAAATTAACTTCTCAGTTTTTCCGTTTGATTCCAAAATATTGAAGCTCCCCATAATTCCACATAAGCGGGATCTCCGCTTTTTGTTTCGACAAGTTACGGGGAAGCTTCGATTGTTTAGGAATCAAGAATAAATAAGTTATACAGATTGCGCTGTAATTTTGTTTGTTTTCAAGGCGTGTTGAAGTGCTCATAACAAGTTATGTAAGCTTTGGCACAACACAGAAAACAAGTAAAAGGACAAGCAAGATGTATGAGTTATTTATGCTTGCTGACTTAGTAAGTCAGCAAGCATTTTCTAACAAAGAATAGTTTTATTATGAAGTTCCCCCAAAGTGATGGACACACCGAAAAGTTAGAGATAAAGAAAGAAGAACTTGGAGGTGTGCAATGGAAAACAAGAGAGAACGAAGGACTTTTGACAAAGAATTCAAGAAAGAAGTAGCCCGTTTAGT
>JAGGXJ010000149.1 GCA_021163105.1 Syntrophobacterales bacterium | reverse complement strand
TGGCGAGAAAGCCTCTTCCCCCTTTTTCCTGACAGCCTTCAGGTTAATAACCTCAACAGTTACAATATCATCTGAAAATTGACTGCTAACAGCTTTTTTAACCCTGAACCATGAACCGTGGGACTGTGAATCTGAACGGTTACACCTGAATTTTTTTGTCAGGAAGTTTGCTCTTGCCTAATTCCCGAATGAAATGGTATAAATTTTGTAATCATGTAGTCAGACTGAAATGGAAAGGTTGATACTTGAGAAAACAAATCATTGTAATAGTTTTTCTGATTTTTCTTATAGGAGTGGGGCTTTTTGTCTATTTCGGGCAGCGGAAAGCACACACTGAAGAATTGTATTATTCGGGTACAATTGAGGCAATCCAGTCAGAACTTTCTTTCCAGGTAAATGGAAGGATCGTAAGTGTCCTGGTGGATGAGGGGCAATTTGTGAAAAAAGATCAACTTCTGGCAAAACTGGACAAATCCCAATATGTAGCCCGGTGTGAAGAGGCCAGGGCATACCTGAATCAGGCCGAGAAAAGTTCACAACGGGTAAAAAACCTTTTGGAAGTTTACAAACAAACTCTCCCTGCGGAAGTTGAAAGGGCGCGAGCAGGAGTTTCAAGCGCGAAGGTTATACTTGAAGAGGCACGCAGAAATAAAGAAAGATATAATAATCTCTATGAAAATAACGTTGTTTCAAGAGCAGAATGGGAAAATGCAACTCTTCATAATGATACGGCAAGGGCAAAATTATGCGAGGCGAATGCTGTTTTGAAACAGGCCAATAGCAATCTGAAAAAACTGAAAGTTACCAGAAAAGAAATTGAAGTTGCCGAAGCGCAATATCTGGTGGCTAAAGCAGTCCTTAGTTCTGCCGAAATTCAGCTTGGATATACACAACTCAGGTCACCTTTCAGTGGAACCATAACAAGCCGTAATATAGAACCGGGTGAAGTTGTCATAACGGGGCGTGGAGCGTTGACTCTTTCAGATCTTACCACCGTGGACCTGAAAATATTTGTTGGAGAAACAGAAATAGGAAAAGTAAAACCGGGGCAGAAAATACATGTAAAAACAGATAGTTTTCCCGACAAAGTTTACACAGGAACAGTCTCTTTTATTTCTCCTGAGGGAGAATTCACACCTAAAATTATACAGACCCACAAGGAAAGGGTAAAGCTTGTTTATCTTGTAAAAGTTTCTATCCCCAATCCCGATCTGGAATTGAAGTCGGGAATGCCTGCCGATGCCTGGTTACAAAAATGAGAATGCCCGATTGCCAACCCCTGAATTCTGCAAATCGTTTCATCCGGACAGATAATATCTCCATGCATTTTGGAGAGGTTACCGCTGTCGATCGTGTATCCCTGGCTGTACCGGAGAACACCATATTCGGATTTGTCGGATCTGATGGTGCGGGAAAATCCACGTTGCTCAGAATGATAGCCTCTATGATCAAACCTGTATCGGGAAAAATTCTGATTGACGGTCTTGACGTGGTAACCTGCAGGCCACAGGTAAAAATGATGATCGGCTACATGCCCCAGCGATTCGGGTTGTACCAGGATCTTACCGTTGGTGAAAATATCGATTTTTTCATGAACATTTTCGGCATTTTCGGCGCTGAAAGAAAAAAAAGGAAAGTACGTTTTCTCCAATTTTCCAACCTTCTTCCTTTTGTTGATCGTCTTGCCGGCAATCTCTCCGGGGGAATGAAGCAGAAGCTCGGCCTGGCCTGTGTCCTGGTTCATCAACCCCGGATACTTATCCTGGATGAACCAACCAACGGGGTGGATCCTGTATCACGCCGGGAATTCTGGGATATTCTGTTTCAAATGAAAGCCAGAGGTATGACGATTATAATTTCCACGGCCTACCTGGATGAAGGAGAAAAATGCGATCATCTGGCATTGATGCACAAATCCAGACTTCTTGATTCCGGTACCCCTGAAGAAGTTCAGTCACATTTTCCAAATCTGGAAGAAGCCCTGATTCATCGCATACAAGAGGAAGACAAGGAATTGATTCATGACAACTTCAAGACCTGATGCAATTGTCATAAAGAACCTGGAGAAAAAGTTTGGAGATTTTATCGCAGTTGACAAGATCTCCTTTTCTGTAAAAAAGGGTGAGATTTTCGGTTTTCTTGGTTCCAACGGTTCCGGTAAATCCACCACTATTCGTATGCTCTGCGGAATTCTTACTCCTACTTCCGGACAGGGCATTGTCGCGGGACATGATATTTACACCGAACCCGAGAAAATCAAACTGTCGATAGGTTACATGTCCCAGAAGTTTTCTCTTTATGAGGAAATGACCCCCTTCGAAAATATTCGCTTTTATCTGGGCGTATATAATATTCCCCCGGATCAGTGGGAAGAACGAATACAGTGGACTATTGATACCACCCGTCTCCATGATGTTCGTAATCGACTCACCCGGGATCTACCCCCCGGCTGGCGTCAGCGTCTTGCGTTGGGTTGCGCGCTGCTGCATAAACCCGATATTTTATTCCTTGACGAGCCCACATCAGGCGTTGATCCCCTCACACGCCGTCATTTCTGGGACTTCATAGGCATTCTCGCCGGAGAAGGTATAACGGTTTTTATAACAACCCACTATATGGATGAGGCTACTAACTGTGAACAAATCGTAATGATTAATGAGGGAAAGATAGTAGCCTCCGGCAGTCCATCGGAAATTATCGGTGAAACAATTACTGACCGACCGGGCGCTGATTTAGATGACGCTTTTATAGAATTAATGTCACGGAGCTGAAATTGAATCCTGTAAAAATTCAGGCTATTGCCCGCAAAGAATTTCTTCATCTGATCAGGGATTTCAGAAGCCTGTATCTGGCCTTTGCCATTCCGCTTTTGTTGATTCTCCTTTTCGGATACGCGCTGAGCCTTGATGTAGACAATATCAAAACTGTAGTGGTAGATCACGATCAGACCTCGCTGAGTCGCGATTTTATTCGCAAGCTTAACGCTTCTTCCTACTTTAATGTCATCCACAATCTTTCTGATACACGAGAAGTGACAAAGTACCTGAATCATGGTTGGACGACCATGGCAATCATTATTCCACCAGACTGGACAGAAAACATCAAGGCGGACCAGGAAGCTCCTGTCCAGATATTGTTCGACGGCAGTGATCCCAATTTTGCCGGCATATCGGTTGGATACATGACAAGATTTGTCAGTGAATATAATAACCGTCTCCTTTATGACTTTTTCAATCGTAAAGGGATGGAAGAAATGAAACCTCCGGTCAAAGGACAGATACGGGTCTGGTTCAATGAAAATCTTGAAAGCAAAAAATTTATCATTCCCGGCATTATTGCAATCATTATCATGATCGTCGGAGCCATGCTGACCTCGCTTGTAATTGCCAGAGAATATGAAAACGGCACTATGGAAACTGTGTTTTCCCTTCCTGTAGGAGCCGGGGAATTTCTGGTGGGGAAAGCAATTCCCTATTTTTTCATAGGTATGACAGATGTTCTGATATCTGTTCTTATGGGCCAGGCTCTCTTCGGAGTTGTCATGAAATCCAGCTTCTGGCTACTTGTTCTTGCCTCCTCCATATATCTTGCCGTTGCGCTAAGCTTTGGATTGTTGATTTCCATTCTCACGAAATCTCAACTGGTAGCCAATCAGCTTGCAATACTTATTACCTATTTACCGTCCCTTCTTCTTTCAGATTTTGTTTTTCCCATTGTAAACATGCCGAAGGCCCTGCAATTAATTACCTACACCGTTCCGGCAAGATATTTTATAGATATTTTAAACGGTCTCTATTTGCGGGGTCTCGGGCTGAAAATTCTATGGCCGGGTTTCCTCGTGTTAATCGCCATGTTTTTGATTCTTTCGATCATTAATTTTGCCATTTTGAAAAGGGAGGGGATGTAGAAAATGAGCTGGCTTTGCATTCGAGAGTTTGTCCGCAAGGAATTTATCCAGCTTTTCAGGGATAAGAAAAACAGGCCGATTCTGATAATTGCGCCGCTCATTCAATTGCTTGTCTTCGGGTATGTTGTGACCACGGACATAAGAGATATCACCGTCGGGTTTCTGGATCAGTCGCATACAAAGGAAAGCCGCATGGTGATTGATGCCTTTAACGCCAACAAAACATTTAATATTATTTATTATACCGATAAACCGAAGGGCTTGGAACAAAAACTGCTGGAAAGAAAAATCGATGTAGCCATCAAGATAGGCCCTGATTTCAGCGAACGGATCAAGAAGAAAGAAACGGCAGGTATTCAGATCCTGACTGACGGAAGTATGAGCAATATAGCGGCTGTCAGAATAGCCTATATCTCGTCAGTTCTGAACGCCTTGAATCAGAATTTCATGAAAGAACTTTATCCACTCAAAATAGAATATGGAAAAGTAGATGCCAGGATAAGGACATGGTACAATCCAAATCTTTACAGTCAGAATTTCTTTGTGCCGGGTATCGTCGCCTTCCTGATTATGATTCTTACCCTGCTGTTTACTTCCATGGCCATCATCAAGGAAAAAGAGGCGGGTACCATGGAGCAGTTGATAGTTACCCCTGTAAAATCTTATGAATTAATTTTAGGGAAAACCATCCCGTACATAATTATTGCCTTTGTTCAAATGGTTGCGGTAACTATATTTGCTATTTTCTGGTTTCGCATTCCCCTGGCGGGAAGTATTCCCCTTCTCTTTCTTTCTACCTCCATTTTTCTTTTAAGTACCCTGGGAATAGGGCTTTTCATATCAACAATTTCATCAACCCAGCAACAGGCAATGATGACTACCTTTTTTTTCCTTCTCCCGGCATTCATGCTGAGTGGTTTCGTTTTTCCCATTGCCAGCATGCCCCAGGTCGTACAATGGTTAACCTACTTAAATCCTCTCATGTACTTCCTGATTATAATAAGGGGAATCTTTCTAAAAGGAGTCGGCGTTGGAGTTCTATGGCCTCAATTAACATCGCTTGCGGTTCTCGGCCTGATTGTCTTTGCGGGTGCGGTCACACGCTTCAGAAAACGGTTGGATTAATATGAGAGGTAAGTACCCGGGTTCCTGGCGGTTCACGGTTAAAAACTTTGAACCCAATAAGCGGCAAGCATTTCCATAACATCCTCACCACCCCTTCCCCACCGCTCTTTCCAGCTCTGCCTCGGAAATCATATATCCGTACAGTGCGCCGTAGTAGTTGGTTTCTGCCTGTGACAGAAAAGTCCTTGCATCCAGAACCTCTGTGGAGGTTGTCATCTGCTGTTGATATTGTAAATTCGTAATGCGGTAGTTTTCTTTTGCTTGTCCGAGAGACTCCTCAGCCGTGCAGATATTTTTCCTTGAAACCTGCAGATTTAAAAAGGCATTTTTTACATCAAGCTCAATACTGTCTTTAGCGCCTTTCAATCTTTCGGCAATAGCCTTTTTTTCATGCAGATATTTTCTTACATCCGCTTTTGTCTTGCCCCACTCAAAGAACTTCCATCTTGCCTGCATTGTGGCGCTTGCATTATACCTGTTCCCATAGTCATTATTATTTGCCCCTGGATTATCGCCTTGTTGCTCGTAATTTCCAATCAGGGATACCTCCGGGTAATATGAACTCTTTGCAAGCCGGACAGCATTATCCGCATTTTGCAATGCAATTTGAAGAGCGCGCAATTCAGGCCTGCTCCGTACAGCCTCATCGGTCAGGTCTTTAAGATCATAAGACAGAGAAGCAATATTAGAGATATCCTCGATCTCAGTTTTTTTATTGAGATCGAGACTGAGCAGCATATTGAGGGATGATACCGCCATATCAACTTTCGTTTCAGCTCTTGTTCTGTTCTGAACGGCATTGGCCAGGGCTACCTTCGATTTTAAAAGATCATTATAGGGTATCATTCCCTGGTCATAAAAATGCTGTGCGTCTCTTACATGCGATTCAAGGTTTTTTACCGCTTCATCAGCCACTGTAAAGAACTTCTTTGCCAAAAGAATATTAAAGTAGGCAACCTTTACCTGTCTAATTACATCCAGAATCGCCCGTTTTTTCTCCATCTCTCTCAAATCTACTCCAAGACCGGCCATCCTATGTATGGTGGATAAAGCAAAACCGGTAAATATGGGCTGAACCAGGCTTACATCCCAGTGATAATTATCCTTATTCGCCACAGGAATCTTGCTGGGGCCAAAAACCGCGTAAGGTTTTTCCTTGAGATTGGTATAGGAATATG
>JAGGXJ010000110.1 GCA_021163105.1 Syntrophobacterales bacterium | reverse complement strand
CATGGCTGCACCTGTCCGGTGTTTGAGATAAAACAGAATGAACTTCCGCCCATACACCCCCTTGTCATGGAATGCAGGGGGTTTTCCATCTCTTTCAGTTTTTCATTGTTTTCTTTTGCCTTCTGATGAAAGATCCGGTAGTACTGCGGAGCGCAGGTGGCCTTAAGTTGAATCGGACAGGTAAGACTCTGCTCATAAAACCAGTCCAGAGTCTTCTCATAATCTTCCGGTGAGATTTCCTGGTCAGCCAGTTCTCTGCCGCGACCGGTCGGAACCAGCAGAAAGATATGATGAGCGGCCGCACCCAGTTTTATCGCGAGGTTAAAGATATCTTTGATATGATCCATGTTAAATCTGGTTATTGTGGTGTTGATTTGAAACTCCATACCCGCCCGTTTAAAGGCATCAATGCCCTTCATCGCGCCGTCGAAGGCACCCGGCACACCGCGAAAGGCATCGTGACTTTTGGCGTCATGACCGTCTATACTTATGCTGACTCTCTTTATCCCGGCAACGATGGTTTTTTGTGCGATTTCATCTGTAACGAGGGTCCCATTAGTCGCGAGGACCATGCGAAGACCTTTCCCGTCTCCATAAGAGGCAATTTCAAAAATGTCTTCGCGGAAATAGGGCTCGCCACCGGTAAGGATAATTACCGGGGAACTGAAAGTGGCTATATCATCAATAAGTCGAAAGCACTGTTTTGTATCGAGTTCTCCTTCGTACGGGCCGTATTTTGACGACGCGCGGCAGTGCACACATGAAAGATTACATCTACGGGTAACTTCCCACGCGATCATGCGAAGCGTATGAGGCAGGATTAAAGATTGTTTGGAAATCATTACTGACAACTCCGTTAAAATCGAGATGTTACTTCAATAATTCGGCCGCTTCCTGCGCGAAATAGGTGATTATAATATCCGCCCCGGCCCTCTTGATAGACAGCAGGGATTCCATCATGGCCTTTTTGCCATCGAGCCAGCCCAGTTTATCCGCCGCCTTTATCATGGAAAATTCGCCGCTGACATTGTAGGCGGCTACTGGCAGATCAAATTTATCACTTGCCCTTCGTATAATATCAAGATAGGGAAGGGCCGGTTTTACCATGATAATATCGGCTCCTTCTTCAACATCGAGGGCAATCTCCCTGATTGCCTCGCGGCTGTTTGGAGGGTCCATCTGATATGCCCTTCTGTCACCAACCTGAGGTGCCCCTTGAGCGGCCTCCCGGAAAGGGCCGTAAAAGCATGACGCGTACTTGGCCGAATATGCCATAATGGGTATATCCTCATATCCTTCATCATTAAGCATTTCCCGGATAGCGCAAACCTGTCCATCCATCATTGCCGACGGCGCGACCATATCAGCCCCCGCAAGCACGTGTGACAGCGCCGTCCGCGAAAGCAGTTCCAGGGTGGCGTCGTTGTCAACCTCGCTACCATTTAGTACACCGCAGTGCCCGTGGCTCGTGTATTCGCAGAGACACACATCCGTAATGACCAGAATGTCCGCGACTTCATCCTTTATCTCTTTTACCGCCTGCTGAATAATTCCATTTTCGTCCCATGCGCCGGAACCCTCTTCATCCTTTGTTTCGGGTATACCGAACAGCATGATCGCGGGTATGCCCGCATCTCTTATTTTCTTTACTTCCTCCACAAGATTATCAATCGACATCTGAAAATTTCCCGGCATGGAAGAAATCGGATTCTTCACTTCACTGCCATGGATCACAAACAGGGGACAGACAAGATCATCAACCGATAATCCGGTCTCACGGATCATTCTTCGGAAATTCTCGTTTTTTCTCAGTCGTCTCGGACGGTAATCAGGAAAACTCATATATCACCTTTTATTTCTTCATCTGTCAGGTAACAGGCCGGATCGGGTCCCCATATATCACCCGTCACTGTCTCGGCCCTCGCGCGGAAATTACCCCCGCACACGTCGAGCCAGCGACAGTCCGCGCATCGTCCCGTTACGTAAGATTTTTTGTCCTTCAATTTCGCCATCAATTCGTTGGATGTATCCAGCCATATATCGCTGAAGGGGCGTTTTCTTACATTTCCAAAGGATATATCTCTCCAGAACTGATCCGCGTACACCTCGCCATCCCAGCTTACACAACCTATTCCCCGTCCGGAATTGTTTCCCTCATTCATCCTGAGAAGTTCCAGAACATCGGCAGCCCTTTCCGGGCCCTCCCTGAGCAGCCGGAGATAGATATATGGCCCGTCGGCATGATTATCCACTGTAAGTATCTCTTTTGGCATGCCCCTGTCGAAGAGATCACGCGTCCTGTCCATGATCAGATCCATGACCTCCCTTGTCTGAGTATGCGACAGGTCATTATCGGCCAGCGTGGAGCCGCGTCCCGAATAGACCAGATGGTAGAAACACGCCCTGGGAATATTATTCTCCTCAATAAAATCAAATATGGCCGGGATCTCTGAACTGTTCTCTCCGGTTATCGTAAAGCGAGTACCTACTTTTATTCCCGCGCCCTGGCAGTATTTGATACCCCGGACAGCGGCATCAAAGGCCCCTTTTACCCCCCTGAATCTGTCGTGAATCTCTCCTATTCCATCCAGGCTTACACCCATATATGAAAGACCGATAGCGGCAAATATCCTGGCTTT
>JAGGXJ010000119.1 GCA_021163105.1 Syntrophobacterales bacterium | reverse complement strand
CTCAGAATCAGAAAAAGTGTCAGGCAGATAAACACCAGCCATACCGCCACGGGCTGAGAGTATTTAAGACCGTATGCCTCGAATCGCTCGTATATCATTACCGGGGCGATCATTGGGTGGTATGCGACGATTACCACAGCGCCGAACTCGCTTATCGCCCGGGCGGAACACATGACAATACCCACGAGCATGCTGCGCCACGCGAGGGGAAAAGTTATCCTGAAAAAGGTACTGAACATGGAGGCCCCGAGGCTGCGTGATACCTTCTCCAGTCTGGGGGAGATACTCTCGAATCCGCTTTTGACGGCATTTATGTAAAAAGGCATTCCAACAAAGGTCAGCACCACGACTATACCGGTAACGCTTCCCATGATCCGTATGCCTAATTGGCTGAGCAGTTCGCCTATCCAGTGATTCTTTCCGGCGACGCTGAGCAGCGCTATTCCGACAACAGGGTGGGGGATGACAATCGGCAGATCTATAATACTCTCTATCAGATTTTTCCCTCTGAAATCGCTGCGGGCCAGCACATAGGCGAGTGGTGTTCCGAAAACAAATGAGATCAGGGCTGCCAGTCCGGCCGTGTAGATACTGAGCCAGATCGACCTGACAACATCCTTATCTCCGATAGTTTCCTTCAGCATCGCAAGTGATGGCGCCGTCATCATCTCGATCAGGGGAAGGAGAATGAACGCCATGATTACGATGCCGCAGGAGATGCTAATCCAGAAAAAAGGTTCTCTTTTTGTCACTTAGTCTTTTACCTCGACCAGTTTTTGCAGTTCCGCCGGGAGAGATTTTTTCATCTCCGCAGTGGGTACCCTGCAGGGTATAAATGGAGGCTGTCCCATTTCCTTCAGTATCTTAAGACCGCCTTTTGGATCGAGCATGTATTCCAGAAAAGCTATAGCCACTTCCCTGTTGGGTGCGTTTTTGAGCAGGGTTACACCATAGGTACATGATTTGCCCCTTATGACCATATGGGTCCCCGGTTTCTTGCCGGTAACCTTCACAAAGGCCTGTTTATATACAGGATCGTACTTGTAATTTCCAAGATTAATTTCATCCGGAAGGACAATATATTTCAGACCGTGTTGAACCGCGACAGAGAGATATTCCCAGGCGTAGTCCATATTTCCGGTCTGGAGCAACGATATCAACTCAACAGATTTGGGGCGGACATTTTCTATGGGACGGTTTGCGATCAGTTTTTTGTAAAGGCCGGGTTTGTTCAGATTCTTTTCCGCGAGCTGTATAACCATCAGGGAGCGATAACCGCATGGGTCGAGATTCGGATCGGAATGCCCCCATACAACACCTTTTTTCTGGAGGATCTTGTACCAGTTATCCGCGTTTACGGTATCGGCATAGGCGCTCTTATCCGTGTAGCAGAGGACAAGCTGGTTGGTCGCGAAGCGGATATTCCAATCGGCATAATCGGGTATGAGCAGTTTGTCTATCACCTTGTAATCCGCCGATGCCATGATGTCGCAGGGTTTGCCTACATCCGTTATCTTTCGCGCGCACTTCTGGCTTCCCGAGGCCTCACGCTGAAGATCGACATCGGGATATTTGGCCTCAAATGCCTTTTCCATGGCCGCGAGAGGTACGGAAAGACTGCCCGCGTGAAACATGGTCAGTTTGCCGGAAGGCCCGGCAAGCACGGATGCCGGGAGGAGCATAACAACCGTACATAACAGTAGCATAACAACAGATCTTAAAACGTCTTTTCTCTTCATCATAAATCTCCTTTTTTCGATTCAGATTTGTCCCTGGCAACCGCAAACCGGCAACCATATCTTACGTGGCACGCCTACCATATTTGTTATTTCACGTCAATATAAAATATTAATAGTCAGTTTGAGATATTAATGGTTATTCTTTTATTCTTATTGATTTTCCTTATCCTGCGTGGTATTTTTCGAATCATGGATAAATTGCTTACGACAAAAGAACTGGCCGGGCTTCTGAGACTGAATGAGAAAAAGGTATATCAGCTTGTAAAGGAGGGGAATATTCCCCATGTGCGGATTGCCGGCAAGTGGCTCTTTCCGGAGAGGCATGTCACCAGATGGATAGATGAAAATGTGCAGAGGGAGAGAGATATCCTGATTGTAGGAAGTAATGATGTTCTTATGGAGAGGCTTGTTCTTCTCTATTCCCAAGAGAACTTTCCGGGGTCCGTGGCCTTCTATTCGTCAATGGGCAGTTCGAGAGGTGTGCACGCCCTCTCTCTGAAGAAAGGGCAGGTATGCTGTACTCATCTTCTGGACATGGAGACAGGGGAATATAATCTACCATTTCTCGACAGAGTTCTCTCGGGGCAGAGATATGTGGTGGTTAACCTGTGGCGCAGGAAACAGGGTCTGATTGTAAAAAAGGGCAATCCCATGGGACTGCGAGGTCTGGAAGATGTTATAGAGAAAGGGGCAAAATTTATCAACAGGAACGAAGGATCGGGCACGCGTGTCCTTCTGGAATATTTTCTGAGAGAGAAGGATTTGAACGAAAAAGATATCGCCGGTTTTAATGAAGAAGTCGACAGCCATATGGATGTGGCCCTCAAGGTCTTTTTCGGTGAGGCGGATGTGGGATTAGGTATAGAGTATGTCACATATCCCCTAGGTCTGGATTTTCTGCCGCTCAAAGAGGAGATGTTTGATCTTGTTATCCCCGGAGAACTGTGGTCCACGAGCGTTATAAAAGGATTCATGGATTACATAGACCCGGTCAGGATAAACAACCTGTCCAAAAATCTCCCCGGCTACAATCTGAAAGATACTGGAAAGATCAGATTCGAGAATTGATGCCTTCGTGAGAAGTCAAAAAACTCCCTCTCCCTTGTCGAAGATCCCGATACAATCGGGGATGGGAGAGGGTTGGGGTGAGGGTGATAAGGATGGTGTTTCAACAGCTTACATTTTCCTTCTCTTATGAAATGAGAACCCGTCTCCAGTTTATATACCTTGACCTCATATGCATACATGTGTTAGCATGTAACACACATAATATATGTAAAACAAACAGTGAGGTTAAGCAATGTCTAAAATATTAAATGTCCGGCTTCCGGATGACATATCATCCCGTCTCGATTTTCTGGCCGAAAAAACAAAACGTCCTAAAAGCTTCTACATAAAAGAAATTCTTGCCCGGTATCTTTCTGAGTATGAGGATGCCTATCTTGCCCTTGATCGCCTCAATGACAGAAACGCCAAGTATCACTCAACAGAAGACATGGAGAAGATCCTTGACCTATAGTATTCAATGGCATGAAGAAACAATAAGGGATCTTAAAAAGATTGACCGGCAGAAACAAAAGAAGATCATAGCCAGGATAAAAGACTATCTTTCAAAAGATCCTCTAAGCCTGGGTAAGCCGCTCAAAGGAATCTTTAAGGGTCTTTACCGCTACCGCTATGGATCTTATCGCATAATTTACGCCATAGATAGAGAGTCTGTGGTTATTTTGATATTGAGAATAGCGGACAGGAAAAACGTTTATAAAGATCCCGTTAACGAAAATTAGTGGAGAGAGGGAGAGGGATGGTCAGGTCTTGCAATGCAACATTCGGCATAGATTACCCGGTCTTGGCATAATTTCCATAATTCCGGGAACAGTGTATCTATTTTCCGAAGAAAAGAGGCAACAATATGTATGCTGTCCCCTGAATTACGAACGTGTTGGAGCACGGGGAGTTGTTTTTGAAACACTAGCAGAATCTGAACAAGAAGCTCGCCAAAAAATTTCTGCTGCAATCGAATCAGGGGCACCGAAATAATTATCATATAACAACCGCATTAACTCGGAATGGTAAATCCGCTGCGCTCCTTTACCACCCGATTATGCGGAACGTTAGGGTTTAGATAAAATGGAAAATCTCACACAACCAATTGTTGTAGGCGTGATTGTATTTGCGCTATCACAATATTTTCTTAAGTTAATTCTTGAGCCAATTATCCAATTCAGGAAGATTTTATCTGATATTTCTCACACGCTATTGTTTCATCAAGGAAAAATTGTTAGCGGAAAATCGGATGATCTTGAAATGCACAACAAAATTGCTGAATTATCAGCACAGCTAAGATCCAGTGTATATTTAATTCCATTTTACGCCTTCCTTTCTAAATTGAAAATCTTTAGTCTGCCGAAACGAGAAAATATCCTGTTCGCATGTAGAAAATTGAATTCTCTATCTTATCCGCTCCAGTATCCCAACGAGGAAACTCTTGATACTGAGAAAAGAATAATAAAAATCTTAAATGAGATTTCAGAGCTTTTGCCTATCGAAACAACGTATATGCATGATGAAGAAATAAAAATGCAAACCTAACATCAGCCTGTACAAAATGCGCGGAAAAAGCGCCCGCGCACATGTCAGGCTGGGCGTTCAGTGGTTTGAAAGAATGAAATGATAGAAACCATAGAAGAATACTCTAAGACTATCTTTCTGCTATCTCATGAGGCTGCCAATTCTGTCCGGCCTCACGCACCGAATGATGACCCCAAATTCGGCGAAGATGGAATAGGAGATCAACAATGGTTTGCAATTTTGCAAGAATACATTTATTTGGCTCTGCATCTCACAGCTAGGCATTATTCTTCAAATTTCTGGTATGAATGGATGAATTCAGAGGAGAGAGCAGAAATTATTGATGATCTTATAGAAATATGCATAGAGGGATCAGTCGAGATCATTTGCAAAGATTGGCCTATTGATACCAAAGAAGAAATAAAATCAGAATGTTATCAGAATTTCGGAAAAAGCATGGCCGAATATAAGGAATACCACGATTACTTTCCTGAAACTGAAGATGACAGCCCGCAAAAAACATTGTTTTGGGAATTTGGGAAAGTTATTGCTGCAACTAATCATTTAGAAAATGACATTCAATGCATTATAGCTTCTGAAGAAGCTGCTGTGAAATTATTAAAGGGACTTAATATAAAGCAATTTGTAAAACAAATAACCACTTAAAAATGACGATTTTTCGCCTTATGCGGAGAGGAGTTTACCCGCTTTAATGCATTTGTCCCAGAAGTCGTTTGCTCCCTTCAGCATTAAGTCTTTGGGGAGATAATCCCGTGCGACGTCGTCAAGAACCTTCGGTGACAGTGTGTCTTTTTCCACAAGTTCTCTTCCGGCGCGGCGCGCGGCTTCTCTTATCTCTTTTATCTGTTCACCGAGAATCTTCTCCAGGGTGAAGATGTAACTCGACGGCCGCACTACCGCTCCTACAAAACGAGACTGCATGTTACGGCACATACGCTCCATGTGGTCAATAAGCCCGTCGAAATTGTCTCGTTCATAGAAACCGCATACACTGACCAGGACGATATCAGCGGGATTTCTCCCTGATCTCGGCGGATGGCGATAATGTCCATCCACAAGTTCGAAATGGGGCTCAACGAGCGGTATCATGCGATCCAGGAATGTCTTTGTCTGGGCGGTCATTCCGTCTACGTAAAGCGGGGTTCCTATCACGATACAATCGGCCTGGCGCGCCTTTTCCATAAGTTCAGGCATGTCATCCTTGTGAACGCACACGCCGGGGTTTTTCACCCAGCAGTCGAAGCAGCCCAGGCAGTAGTTTATCTTTTTTTTCTGCAGAAAAATCGTTTCTACCTCTGCCCCGGCTTCTCTGGCCCCCTCCAGAAAATCTTCAAGCAGGATATGGGTCATTCCCTTTTTCATGTTCGGACTTCCGTTCACCGCGAATATCTTCATTCGTTGTCTCCTTTTGTGTATGCCGGGTAGCGAGCATCTCACCCGTGTTTTATTTTCATGATTATGATGTACAGGGTAAAGCTGACTCCTATGCCATTCCCCACTATTACCGGGATCGAGTGTATCAGCAGGCCGTAAATGAGCCACAGGAAAAGGCCGGTTGCCAGCGTCCCGAATGCACCCAGTGACAAGTCGGAGGTCTTCTTCGTGCGGTATATTTTGACAACCTGAGGTGTCATAGACACAGCGCATATAAACGCCGCCGAAAATCCGATTATCTCGGCTATACTCATAAATATTCCTTCATATCTTTTTTTTCGAGGCGTCCCACAACCTTTCGGACATCCTGTGAAGCCCCTCTTTTACAGATGAGGAGCGAATCCTCTGTCTCCACTACAATAAGGTCTTTCACCCCGATCAGCGCCACCATTTTTTGAGGACTGTATATGAGAGAATTTGAGGTGTCAAAGTTTATAACCTCTCCCCTTGTCGCGTTGCCCATTTCGTCTTTATCCATGACATCCCACAGAGCATCCCAGCTTCCTATATCATTCCATCCGAAATCCCCCTCTACCATGAAGACATCGCGTGTCTTTTCCATTACGCCATAATCTATGGAAACCGATTTTATATCCCGATAGATTTCAGAAAGGACATCTTTCTCATGTTCCGTGCCGATGGATTCTTCTATCATCAGAAGTCCTTCGTACAGTTCGGGGATCAGTCTTTTTATCGCGTCTAATATAGCGGATGCCTTCCATATGAACATTCCGCTGTTCCAGAAGAATCTTCCATCTTTGAGAAACGCCTCCGCAGTTGCCGGGTCCGGTTTCTCGCGGAACGATCCTACTTCATATATCCCGGTTTTTCCTATAGTATCAGCAATCTTTCCCCTTTCCATGTATCCATACCCTGTCTCGGGCCATTCGGGTTTTATGCCTATGGTGACGAGACAATCACCTCTCTTAGCCATTTCGCGCGCGGTAGTGAGTGATGCGAGAAAGCTCTTCGTGTCCGCGATGAGATGGTCGGAGGGAAGCACGAACATGACGGCGTCGGGGCTCCTCTTTCTTATGTGTATCGCGGCAAGGCCGATACATGGCGCGGTGTTTCTTCCCACCGGTTCAATCAGTATGTTTTCAGCGGGAAGTTCCGGAAGCTGCTCTCTAATCTCATCAGAATGGCTCGCGCCGGTGACAATCAGAACATTCTCTTTACCCACGAGGGGAGTTACCCTGTCCACTGTGTACTGTATGATACTCTTCTCGCCTGTAATATTCAGCAGGTGCTTCGGCCGCTTCCCTCTGCTCAGTGGCCAGAACCTGGTTCCCTTTCCTCCGGCCATAATTACCGCATACATAACATTCTCCCCGGTTTTGATCCTAAGATTGGCCCGTCTCAACTCTGAGAGCTATAAGTGATTGATTTATATCCATAATAAACAAGATGAGAGAGGCAATTAATGACAGCATGCAACCGATAAAAAGAATAATGATCAGCCACACGTCTTCAAGATTCAAAAGTGCCGTAATAAACAGTACAATGATGAGAGTCGCAGTCAGAAGCAAGCTGATCGAAGCAAAAATGATGGCCAATCGAATTAATTTTGCTCTTTTTGATAAGATTGTAAGCTGAATGTTTATCGCTTCACGATCATCACTCGCTGATTCGCGAAGCTCTCGCCAGAGAAATCTTGACCGGTCGACGACTCGACCGAGGCGGTTCGTCATACTGAGCAAAAGAAGGCCTACTCCGGAAATAAGAATCACCGGCCCGATTGCTATCTGAAGGATTGGTACAAATTCACTTATAGAAACATTTGGCATAAATACTCCTTGCTTAAATCTGACGCCATTCTCAGAGGGCGGTGGTATCCGCTATTATTAAAGATGCACTACAAGCTTGATGAACTCGTAAAAAGCTCCGCTATGCCCCGATGAGTCGGGACATTATAATTGCAAGTAACTTGCGTTATTTAAATTCGTGTATTACTTGGCATATATTAAGAAGTATCAATAAGTTATGGTGATTTTGT
>JAGGXJ010000118.1 GCA_021163105.1 Syntrophobacterales bacterium | reverse complement strand
CGGGGGGTTGACCCAAACTCAATCTTCTGCAGAGGTCATGAAAGATATGGTGTAACACGAACCTGTCTGACCTTGGTACAGCAAATGGATGTCTGGTCGCATGTGATCGATTAATGCGGACCACAAAGAATGAAGAAAAAGGTCGAGTTGAGGCAGATTAACGAGAATAACCGCCGGGAATCTTTCAATCTGGAAGGTCAAGGGAAATCTCCGTTTTCCCCTTGACAAAACTTATCATGGATGTCCCCGGAATTCGGCGGTAACGACTTAAATCAGGGGGCGCAAAACTGCGGGGCAACCAAACTTGAGCTGCCCAAAAAATTTACGCGGAGCGGAATGCTGAAATTCAAGTACGCGTGTTTTGCGGTGCCTCTGCATTTTTTTGTTAGAGTCCGTTTAATTATTTCGGTCAGCTTTATCAAATGTATATGTTGGCACATAATGTTCGCGGACGGGCCTAAACGGAAAACTTTCTTTAAGCATTTTTTCTATTTCTTCATCGTACTCCCAAGGAGATTCAATGAAACACCATTCAACATAGAAAAATTCAGCACTATCTGGGGAAATTGATAAGCCAACACACTTTGAAAGTTTCTGGTCATACTTATGTGCTAGCGTTAAGTTTGATAGATATTGCGTTCTCTTATCTATCATATCTTGAGTAATGGGAACAAAAACAAAGCCTACCCTATCGGGTATAGTCATTCTGAACGGTATGGTAAATTCATCCTTCATGGCTTTGTCCTTCGCTAATTCAAAACGTTCCTTAAACAATTTAAGATCGGTTCGCTTGAACTTTGCAAGTTCACTGACTATTTTGTAATAGTCTTGTGGATTCCTGGCAACTGTCATACGGTCAGCAAAAATTCTGCCTATGTTAGTAAAATCCCATTCTGCCCGTTCATCTTTCAAGGCCATGAGATATTTGTTACTCTCACTGCTTGGTTCAACAGAAAGATCACCATAAAGAAAATGGCCCAAAAGAGCATCTTCCAGAATATCAACAGTTTCTTTCTCCCATTGATTTATTAGCTCTTCACGGTATGATAAGTAATGATGAAATTCGGTTGGTGTGACTAATGTTTCACAGATTCCTATGTAGTCTTCTACGTTAAAGATGTGAATAAATCCAACTGATGAACTATTATGGTATTTCTTGTTGCGGCAATTGAGCGGAAGAGAGTCATGTGCTGTGTAAAGAACAATTTTGTTGATTGAGTTCAATTTTGCCGTTGCAAGATTAAATACATGATTGCGGTCATTGGTTAAATAAATCTCTCTGTAATCTGCAAGATATCCGAGAGTATTTCTGATTTGCTTTGTGGCCTCACGAACTACCTTATTATTGAACCACTTTTTCTCATTTTCAGAATTACTTTCAAAGATATTACGTTCTTTGCATTGGAACACAAGCATTAGATCATCCAGCCAGACTACATGATCTGCAAATTCTAATTCTTCTTTTGGTTTTGGAGAAAACTTGTTCTTGGCAAATGAAAACTCGCGGAAAAATACATTTGAATTCAATTCAGATGTGTATTGTTCTAATGCATTCATAATTATTACTTTTGAACTCTAACGGCGAGGCTGAGCTCTCGCGCAGCGTGATAATGGTGCTTGCGCCTATTATCGGGCGAGCAAGAAGCTCCAGCCACTTGTTATCAAGGCGCTACGCGCCGAGTTCAAATGGCTGAGAGCGTTAGGTCAGCCTCGCCGTTACCGGGCGTGCAGCGCCAGGTAACATTTACATACAAGGCAATTTTGCCTGATACCCTGATATTGAGGCAACAAACAGGCAATTCTGCTTGTTTTCAATATTCAATATAGCGTGTCCCTTCTAAGTATGAAAAAGACCGTAAAACAGGAAGAAAGCGATGTCAAGTAAGATTCTTGATGATGAATTCTCTATAGTTGAAGATTTATGTCGATAATTATTGATTAAAACTCCTCCCATCTTTATAGTGCGGTCAGATAGATTCCCGTGCGGATCCGTGATTCCGCTACGTTTTTGAGATTTGCCAGCATTTCGCGGTAGGCCTCAAGCTGTGGACGGTAAAATTTCCTCTCACGGGCAATACGTCTACAGGCTGACCGTCTTCCGGTCGTGGGATCTTGAACTGAACAGCGGGGGTCTCAATAATCCTCACCGATTTCCGCTGGCGATCCCCATAACTTCACGTATCTTTATCTTTGCGTCAATGAGCTGCTGGTGAGTCAAGCGGAGCAAATTAGCCAGTTTATGGACAAGAAAATCCTCATGCTTGTCGAGGGTGCCGTCCGTATAGGCAATACGCCAGACCATTTCGATTATTTTGATCTTTTCTTCTTGTGTATAATTGTGATTGATAAGATTGGTAAATTGCCACAGATCCAGACTGCCTTTCAATTCTTTATCAGCAGTTTTAATAATTTCGGTGATATGTTCATTGTCCACCTCGTATTCCCTCTTGACGATTGAAATAATACCTTCTCTTTCGGACTCGCTGAAATCACCGTCTATCTGAGACATTTCAAGCAGGAGCGCGCAGGTTGCGATACGAACATCATGAACGGATTCTTCCCTCCCTGCGGGGCCATGCTCTGTCGTTTTTCCAAAAAACTTTTTCACAAGATCAATCATTACGTAATCTCCCGATTTCTTTTTTTTTACACCTCTTTATTTTTGCTGCCCGGTACGGCTATAGCCCATGCGTTAAAAAGCGCATTGTAGCGAAGAAGAAAAGTTTCTCACTCACGTGTGCGAACCTTGAAGTAATTTAACGCCGGGCGGCCAGCTTCACGGCTGCCTTCGTACCAGCGATCAACTATTTCCGCTACTTCCCACCGCTGATCACGGAATGTAAAGGCCACGGGGCATTCATTTGCTTTATAGCCGCTGTAACATTCAACATGTATCTGTTCGAAAATCATGGGTGAACCTACCTTCAGTTCCTAATCAGCCAATCTTTAGCACTTTTCCTCCCCGAATTTTTCTCTCTTTGAGTTCAAGCAATGCCTTGTTGGCTTCTTCCAGGGGAAATTCCTGGACATGTGGCCTTATGGGAATCTCCGCTGCTAAATGCAGGAATTCACTGATATCTCTCCTCGCTACATTGGCCACACTTTTGATCTCTTTTTCAAGCCACAGGTGAGAAGGATAGTCAAGTTTTAAGAGATATTCCTTGTCGAAAGCTTCCTTCCTTATGGCATTTATTATCAATCGTCCACCGCATTCGAGGTTCTTAAGGCTCTCTACAATCGGTTTCCATGCCGGTGTGGTGTCAATGATGCTGTGCAATTTTTTGGGGGATTCATCTACCGTATCACCGGCCCAGACCGCCCCCAGCTCTCTGGCGAAGATTTGTTCCTTTTCGCTTCTGGCAAATACAAATACACTGGAATTCGGATACATGTGTCGTGCCATTTTAAGTACAAGGTGAGCCGATGCTCCGAATCCGGTCAACCCGAGGTTTTCTCCATCTTTCATCTCTGCTAATCTCAGAGATCTGTAACCTATGGCTCCGGCACACATGAGAGGGGCCGCTTCCGCATCGGAGAAGATATCAGGGACAGGATAGGCGAAATCTTCCGGGACGGTCAGATACTCGGCATATCCCCCGTTTGCGTCCCTTCCTGTGGCCCGGAACTGTTCGCAAACATTTTCATTACCGGAGAGGCAGTATTTGCATTTTCCACAGGCCGAATGAATCCAGCCGATACCGACCCTTTCCCCGGGTTGAAACCGTTTTGCATCTTTTCCGGCACCTGCCACCTTTCCCACAACTTCATGACCCAGAACGACGGGAAATCGTAGCGGTGGGGTTCTTCCTTCAATTTCATCGAGTTCGGTGTGACAGACTCCGCAAACCGAAACCTTGACTAAAATTTCCCCATCGCCCGGCACTGGGTCGGGCAGATCCGCCATTTCCAAGGGAGTCTTATTGTCTTGGAAACTGGAAATCTCTTTCAGTATCATTGCCTTCATTTCCGACTAACCTCCACCTCCGTATTTATCTTTTGCGAGTATTGTCAAATGTTGTGTATGGGACCATTAGGCAGCGATCTTCGTTTCTTCAACACCATTGATAGGCTTCCCTCTGTGCCAATTTTTCTTGATGGGATTTTCTATAACAACTCCTCCCATCTTTGCAATGCGGTCAGATAAATTCCAGTTCGGATCTGTGATTTCGGAACGTTTTTAAGATTTGCCAGCATTTCGTGGTAGGTCTCAAGCTGTGGGCGATACAATTCTTTTTCATGGGCGATGAATTCCTCCACCGGCTGGCCGTCTTCCGGTCTTGATGTCTTGAAGTCGCAGATCCACCAAGTATCACCATCAAGCGCCGCGAGATCGATGATGCCGGAGCGTACGCGTTTCTCTCCGGGCATATCTTCTATCTCCCATTCGCTTTTTGTTTCAGGCGATTCCAGCAGCCGGGTGATAAAAGGGTCGGCAAGCGTTTTTCCGGCTTCTTCCAGGATTCCGGCAACTGTCTCCTTTGAAAGGTCTTTCGGGGCACCTCCGGCATATAACGCGCTTGCCACTGCCGGCGTCGCGGGCAGCGGTCTTCCACTTATGGCAGTGCTCAGGATGCTATGGATTACAACTCCCCTCACCCGGTTGAACAGAGCTTCGTCATCGGAGAGTGTTTCCTCCGCGAGTAGCGCATCGTCCACCATTGAAGAAGGGGATTTTGCCATTGTGTACGCGGGTCTTTCCGGTGAAAGAACATAGGGCTCGGGAAGAACATGCTCGTCTTTTGTCCCATCCGGCGGCATGTGAAGGGAAAGCGGATTGAGCTCTATGGCGATATTTTTTCCTGTGGGAATAGTGTTGATATCAGCGCCGTCGATACCCTCATATTCCATGACCCATTCGAGAATGTTCTTATTGCCGGTCGTGAGTGTGTCGTCATCCTTTACCTTTGCGACACCGCTCATAAAGAGGGTCTCCTTCGCCCGCGTTGCCGCGACATAGAAAAGCCGTTTTGCCTCGCCCCATCTGCGATTTTTCTGAAACTTTTTCAAAAGTTTGTAAACTGGAGAGGATTGTCTGTTTCGTCTGTCCCTTCCCATGGCGACGACATGCTCTCCGGCAGTCCCCGGGATTCTTTCCAACAGATATGGGGGCAATGCCCCGGACCCGCCTGAAAGGGGCTTCCAGTCCATGAATGGAAGAAACACGATATCAAATTCGAGTCCCTTGGCTTTATGAATTGTCATCATCTGAACCGGGGATCTGGACGCGGCCGGATCGGCGGGTTCGTAGCGGGAGCTTATGGTGGCCCGTACATAATCGAGATCTTTCAGCGGGATACCCTGCCGTGCGTCCTCCAGTATTTCAAGGAATTGCATGCAGTTCGCGACCCCAGCCATGCCATATATGGATGCCGTTCTCGCGGGTCCGTCGAGGTTCTCCCAGAATCTTCTTACCGTTGTTCCCAGGGAATCGCGTCCCACTCTGCGGGAAGCGTTGTCTATGGCATTTATGAGTTTCTCCATATCCGGATGCGAGCGAGCGGTCAGCGAGATTTTTTCTCTCCAGCTTTCCGGCTCTTGCCGGGAGGTTTCGTACAGAAGATTCGTGTCGAACCACGACCAGGGTGATCGCAGGATGGAGGCCCAGGCAAGATCATCGTGCGGGTTCGCCATCAGTTCGGCGATTTTGATAAGGTGCATGACTTCAGGGCGCTGCGCGAGGCTGAGGCCTTCCATTACCTGAACGGGAATGCCTTCATTTTTAAATGCCTGTAGATAACGCCTGATCCGGTTTCTGGTGAAGAGAAGTATCGCGATAGACCTGTTTCCGCCAGTCTCCTTAATTACCTCTCCGGCCTTTCCGGCAAGCCACGCGGCCTCGTTGTCCCTTGCCTTCTCAATATCATTGTCGGCAAACAGGCTGAGCGATATCGTGCCACCGTTCTCTTTTTCATCGGCTGTTTCCGAAGAACCGAAGGTGACCTCGTCTGCATCGGCATCGGGTTCTTTCATTACAGTTTCGCCGAACAGATTGTTGGTCCACTCAATAAGCTTCTTCACAGAGCGAAAATTTGTTTTCAGCTGGTGCACGTCAAGGGGAAGCAGACCTCCACCGGGAATCGGGATTCCCGATTTAGCCTCGATGAACAGTCTTACCTCCGCGTTTCTGAAGGAGTATATGGACTGTTTAGGATCTCCCACAATAAAGACGGTTCTTCCATCACCCGGAACCCAGCCGCCGCAGATGCGGCGTACAAGCTCCCACTGGATGCGGTTTGTGTCCTGAAATTCATCCACCAGCAGGTGCCCTATCCGGTGATCAAGATAAAGTTGAATCTCCGAAGGATCGCTGTCGTTCAGTGCCCGAAGCGCGGCCTGCTCCAGCCCTGTAAAATCAACGACATGTCTCTCCATGCATGCAGTTTCATAGCGGTCTATCAGGTCTGCCGCGGTGATGATAAAATCCGGAAGAACATCCATATCTGAATCGATATCATCAGGGGAGGGGAGGAGCTTGATCTCGCTCAGTGCGGCGGCAGAAGGTTCTCCCATCGATGTTATCATTTCTCCCCATTCGGTCTTGCTGAATTTTAAGTAGAAGCCGCTCACCGGACCGAAGCTTTTTCGGGCTGTCCCCGCTTTTGTTGTGAGCGTACTTGCAATTATCTGCCAGGAAGGAAGGTTTTCCCAGGAATGTCCGGGAAGGTGCGGGGGAAGAGTCTTTCCCGTTTCCGCGCCCTGCTTTGAGAGGTGATTTACCAAACCGGCCCATCTGACCCCCAACTCTGTCCCGGCGAAGATGCCCGAAAAATCGGAAAGGCGTTTTTCCACATAGCCGCGCAGTCTTTCGCGCAGTATTGATGGAAGTTTTGAGATTCCCCGATCGCCTGCCTGCCTGATGACGCCTGTCAGATCTCTGAACCTTCCTCTGTTTTTTATGATGTCTCTGAATTCTCCGGAGATGCTGTTCCAGTTATTGTTGTGGTGAAGGAGTCTGTTCTCAAATGCCACCCTTCTGCCGTCGTCTTGCGGATATGAGAAGAAGCCTTTCAGAGCGGCCCTGATAGTCTCTTCTATCAGGATGGCCTGCGCGTCATCGTCAATGATTTCGAAATCGGGTGCAACTCCGGCTTCAAGAGGCGCGCGCCGTGCTATGTGGCTGCAGAAACCGTGAAAAGTCATAATATTAAGCGCGTCGGAAGAGGTGAGAAGGTGCGCCTTGTCCTTATGTGCATGAAGTACTTTTTCGGCTAACGCTGTCATCTCCCCGTCCGGATCATTTATCGGCGCCTTGTTGTCGCCTGACATATTCAGAGCGCCGGTTATACGCTGACGCATCTCGCCCGCCGCCTTTTCAGTAAAGGTAATAGCCAGGATTTCCGCCGGGTCTTTGACGTTCCCCAATAGTTTGAGAAAACGCTTGGTGAGAAGAAGTGTCTTCCCCGACCCGGCGGGTGATTCCACATAATGTGACCGGTCTGTGTCAAGCGCGGCAGTGCGCTGCCCGGCATCACTCAGTTTCTTCATTTTCTGCCTCCGGATCTCCGGTCTCTGCCCTTTGATCTATAATCCCCATTCTGCACATAGTTATAAAAGGGCATTCTTCGCAGGTTTTCCCCCTGTTGCTGATATTTGAAACGGGGAAGGGCCTGGCACGGAAATCACCCGATCCGAGCATATCTCCCAGTCTTGACATCGCCATCGTCCATTCGTCCAAAGATGATTCGATGTCTTTTACTGGAGAAAGCCTGATATCTCCGGCCGACTTCAGTTGAATATATCCCGCCGAGAATGCCGCGTGCGAGCCGATATATGCTTCCAGACCGGGAATTTTTCCTTTTAAAAGGGCCAGGAGATAGATGACAAGCTGGGGCTCCTTCAAGTGTTTTACAATATCTGCCGTTGTGGGTGATTTGCCCGTCTTGTAGTCCCAGAGGATAATACCCGCATTTTCGCTGAAATCCACCCTGTCTATCCGTCCCCTCAGAGAGAATGATAGACCTTCGATCTCAAGTGCCTCAAACGCGCTCTCCTCGGCAATACATCGCCATCCCTCTAGGCCGCGCTCCATTTCGCGATCGAGCCATTCTGTAAGAATACCTCCTTCAGAATCATCGTCTGTAGTTATCCAGCGTCTGCGTTCCACTTCCCAGTGGGGATTATCCGCTACGTCGCGCAGCACTCTGTTCACACATTCCGACAGGATCGCCAGCGCCTTTTGTCTGTTGCCGCCTATATTCAGGTTCAACCCGCTATCCCGCAGTTTCTGCGTGAAGAAGGCCAGCGTTCGATGAATCCGGATTCCCTTCTCTCTGGGAGAAACGTCCGGCTGTATATCCTCCAACGGGTCTATATTTAAAATGCCTTTTATAAAGAACCTGTACGGACAGATAATCGCTTCTTGAAACCGGCTTACCGAAACAGTTTCAGGGATAATGTCAGGATTGAGAAGAGGATCTTTCGGTGGTTCCGGAGACACCCTTTCATTTAATCCGTCGTAAGCTGACCGCAACCACCCGGCCCTCAGCCATGCCGGATCAGGGACATTCCAGATGTCTGTGGATTTCTTCTCTTCGTTGCCGGGCCAGAAGGGTGAGGGCACAAGAGGTTTCAGATCTTCCTGCTCCGCCCTGAGGAGGGTAATATCAGGCGCGAGGGACATCAGATGATCAAAGGCGCTCTTCCCGAATTCATACTGGCTTTGCGCCGTGCCCCCCTGCACCAGTTTCCGTTCCGCGGAGTCAAGAAAGGGGAGGGGCCTTGCCGGTTGGGGGATAGAACGGTCGTCCATACCGAGCACATACAGCTTGTCGAAATTGAGGCCGCGGGATTCAATAACCCCCATGATCTGTATGCCCGCGTCCTCCGGAGCGCCGATCTGTACCATCTTGCGAGACGCGAGGTGCGTCAGCCATGCTGAAAACTCATGCCCGTTCATAGGGGTTTCGGACAGGTGCCTGCTCATCTCTTCCATAATTTCATCAAGATGCCTTTTGTCCACGACATCCTTTTCACCCGACATAACCGGAAAGCCAAAGTTGTCCCAAAGGTCCTGCATCTGTTTTATCCAGAAGGCGCCCCCTTTTTTTCCGGATATATCTGTCTTGCAGAAAGAAAAAAGATGTCCCGCGCCATTCGAGAAGATAAAGGCATATATATCAGGCAGTTCCCTTTTTACGGCCCGCAGGAGACTTTCAAGCCCATATTCGACGGAGCGTTTTCTCCAGATAATATCAGCCCTCGCAATCTCATGACGGTTTCCCTGACGGTATTCATAATAGGGAGAGAGGATAAGGGAAAGCAGCAGTTCGCGGGGCTGCCCTTCAAGGATGAAGCGCAGGGGAAGCAGAGCCGCGTTCATCAGGTGTGTTTCGATGAGTGGAACGCCCTTTGTCATGTTGAACCAGTGAGAACCGTGGGGTGGGATATCGGCCATGACGTCCCTGAGATTACGCTCCAGCATCTTCGCGTACCTGTCCATATCCGGCACGATAACACCTATTCTGTGAAGCGGCACTGTCCGGGCGTCACGTGCGAGACGATGGACCAGGTATATGACCTCCTGATCGGGCGAGGGGAGGGCCAGGGCCTCAACCTTTTCCAGTTTTTCCGAGGGAAGGTTCATATATTCAAGATCGGATTTTTGCTCAAGTGTCTTGAACAGTTCATGCTCTACAGGGGCGGGTGATCCAAAACCGGCCAGCGAGATTCTGTCCGGACACGCGATTTTATCTTCAATTATTGCCCGACGCAGCAAAACGGGGTGGCGTGATGGATGGAAGAGACCATTGGAATCAAGAGTTTTTCTGAATGCCCCGCTTATCTTTCTTCGCCATTCGACGAGCGGCGTGGAGGGAAAACCGGCTGCGGGATCAAGTCCATGGCGCACCATAATCCCGTAATTTTCATCGAGGATGGAGCAAAGATTAGTATCCACGGTAAGAGGGGCGGGGGGAGTAATCCTGGTGGCCAGGTTATTCCAGAGATTCATTCTGTAGAGATCATCGGCGGGTATCTCTTCGGGCCACAATTCAGACCACATCCGGGTGAACCAGGCATTGAGACTCATTGCCTGTAGAGATTCCCATCCCTGTTTTCCCTCATCCATACACCGGGCGCGGAAACGCCGGTGCAGGTTGCGCGCCAGTCTCCCGGTGGAAGTCAGATACAGGCGATCAGGGTTTATGTCGATCATGATCATTCCCGAATTGAGGCCAAACAGGTGGTTGATAGTAGTAAATAGTAGGGTGGATTAAGGAGCGTAAGCGACGAATCCACCGAAAGCAACTTTAGTCTCATGTAGATTGCAGGTCGGGTTGAGCAAAGCAAAACCCGACAAAATAGTTGGGCCTTGTGCCGTTGGGTTTCATACCTCAACCCAACCTACCACGAGCCCGCTTATAGCAGATATCAAGAAACAGCGCACACCTTTAAGTGAGGCAGCAGAGGCGATGCCGCTTTTCAGAACGAATGCTCTTCATCCGGGAATTTACTGTCTTTGACCTCGCCGATATACTGTTCTATGGCGGTGCTCATATCCACGTTCAGATTGGCGTATTTCTTTACAAATTTCGGTGTGAACTTTTCAAACATTCCTAACATGTCATTCACAACGAGAACCTGCCCGTCGCACCCGACACCGGCACCGATGCCTATTGTGGGGATTGTTAGCGATTTGCTGATTTCTTCCGCGAGCGGGGCTGGAACACACTCAAGAACTATCGAAAACGCGCCCGCTTCTTCCAGGGCTCTGGCATCTTCCCTCATTTTTTTCGCTGTCTTGTCATCCTTGCCCTGAACCTTGTACCCGCCCAGTTGATGCACTGATTGCGGTGTAAGCCCGAGATGTCCCATAAGTGGAATGCCCGAGGAGGTTATTTTCCTTACAGCCTCGGCTATCTCCCTGCCTCCTTCCAGTTTCACGCCGTGGGCGCCGGCCTCTTTCATGAAACGTCCCGCGTTGCGAAGTGCCTCTTCAACCGATATCTGGTATGACATAAAGGGCATGTCTCCGATAACCATTGCGCGTTTTGCCGCGCGTGACACCGGTTTTGTGTGATGGAGCATATCCTCCATGGTGACAGGCAGCGTACTGTCATAGCCGAGGATTGCCATGCCCAGAGAATCTCCTATCAGGATTATATCTATTCCGGCCTCATCCATTACTGCGGCGGTGGAATAGTCGTAGGCGGTCAGCATGGAGATCTTCTCTCCATCCTTTTTCATCCTTTGTACTACGGAGGTTGTGATCTTGTTTATCTTACCCTGTTTACTCATTTGAAGCTCCTTTCAACAGTGATTTTATCTCTTCGGCCCTGTCTTTGGACAGGGTGTTGTTCTTAAGACCTATATCCACGGCAAATGCACCCATTTCACAGTACACATCCAGGAGTTCGGGCATCTTATTTTTAAGGATTTTCAGGTGTTTGTGAATTGTTCCGCTGTCACCCCGCGCTATGGGGCCGGTCAACGATTGCTCAATTCCCCGGTCCTCCATATTTTTCATGGTTCCCCTGACAAGGGGCCAGAATGATCTGGTTGCCTCGTCGGCATCCATTCCCAGATGCCGGTAAATGTCTTCCACCATGCTCATAAGGGTAACAAAGTAATTCGATGCCATGCAGGCCGCCGCATGGTACAGCGGCTTATCGTTTTCCGACACAAAGAATGGCATGCCCCCTAGATCTTTTACTATACGTATTGCCCAGTCCTTTATCTTTTCTTCGGCGGTTATGCTGAAGGTACTTCCGGGGATGCTTTCTATAACCCCCTTCACATCTACAAAGGACTGAAGTGGATGAATACTCGCCACCCGCGCCCCGGATCTGCGGGCGGATTCCAGAAGATCAAGCCCCCCGGCTCCGCTCATGTGAACGACCCTCTTGCCGGGACCCACACCACCGCCCGCTGATATCTCATCGCATACAGATTCTATGAAATCATCGGTTGTGGTGATGAATATGGAATCCGCCAGCAAGGAGGCCTTGACAGCATCGTTGCAGGCCTTTCCGCCGGTGTAGCTGATACCTTTCTCCAGCGCGTCTGCGGATTGATCCGCGACCGCGCTTATCTCATAACCAGCCAGCCGCAGAAGATAACCCACCGCGGCGCCTACCTTGCCGAGTCCTATTATTGCGATTGTTTCTTTCTTCATTTAACAAAAAAGGCCTTTCAGACTGATGTCGGAAAGGCCCATTAATGTATTCTGGTATTCTTCTTATCTTCGACCATTCCGTCTCAGTCCAGCATTTCCGGATCCAAGCGGTTTTGTGGTACCACCTACCATACAGATAAGCGGCTTGTCAATGTGTGATTTGTTCAGGTTCCTGTCTTTCTATTCCTTGTAATTTCAGGGAGAGCTATTATACTGAACCCTGTTTGAAATATTTCTTTCTGTAACAAATGAATCTTGGAAATAACATGGGATCAAGTCCACGATTAGCCCTTGACATTAATCAGCCCTCTCTTTTGTTCTTCCTGTTTAATAAGTCCGTCCTGAAAAATGCGGTCTGTAGGCCGCGTAAACATTGATACTGCTCTTTGATAATTGAAGAAAGTTGATGGTTTGTGGTTGTTTT
>JAGGXJ010000137.1 GCA_021163105.1 Syntrophobacterales bacterium | reverse complement strand
TCTTATGTATGGTGGATAAAGCAAAACCGGTAAAGATGGGCTGAACCAGGCTTACATCCCAGTGATAATTATCCTTATTCGCCACAGGAATCTTGCTGGGGCCAAAAACCGCGTAAGGTTTTTCCTTGAGATTGGTATAGGAATATGAGGCGAAAGCTTTAGGAAAGAAATCGGCTTTTGCACTATTTTTTTCTTCAACAGCCGCTTTTTGCTTTTCTATGGCCTGTCTTATCAGAGTATTATTGGCAAGAGCTGTCTTGATAGCCTTATCTAAATTCAAGTTAAGGCCCTGACCTGCCTGTGCGTCGCACGCAGACAGGTGTGCCATAGTACTGGCCACATTGCTTTCTGCAAGCGCAAATGGGGGCAATAGAAGAAACGTTACCAATAAGGTAAATATAATTTTCGTAAATCTATTCATGGCTGTACTCTCCTCAGGCAATTCTCACATTGTTAAAGAATATTTCCATTATCGCCTCTACGTTTTTTAGATAGGGATGACGCTTCGGATCCTCCAGCCAGAGAAAGAGAAAGGCGTTGGTCAGGCTATCCAATGCCACTGTCAGATAATAGGGATCAAGTATTTTCTTGAACCGCTTCTTCTTTATCCCAGCCTCAAATACAGCAGCGAGTTTATGCAAAAATCCGTCATATATCTTCCGGATGTCAGCATCAAGACCCGCCTTGATATTGAAGCTTGCCCCGCGGGTCTCCGCAAAGTAAAGTCTTATCATGGAAGTGTTTTTCATAAACATCCTGCCCTTGGCCTTTATATAGCCATGAATTTTCTCGACCTCATTACCGGATATATCAATGGCCTCATTCAATACCCTGTGAAACTTTTCAGATTGTTCCATTATCAGAGCTTTATACAGGGCTTCCTTATTCTCAAAGAATCTGTAAAGGGTGCCGATGGCGAACTCCGCCTTTTCTGCAATCTCGTGCATGGATACATTGTGATATCCCTTTACAGAGAAAAGATCGAGGGCGGTATCGAGTATTTCTCTGCGCTGCCTGAGTTTCTCCCTCTCCCGCCGTGGGAGTTTAATGTTTTCCATTATTGACCTCCATCAATAGTGCCCTTTCGGGACAATTATATAACAAAACGTCACATTATGAATATGACGTCACATCATATAATCGTTTTATGATGATGTCAAGAAAGTTTTTCAGATATGTGCAGCGTTACAATCTCTTTGTCCAATATCAACAGCCTGTTGCTCAAACGAGTTTTAAAATATGAGAGTCCTAAATCTTTTGCCCGGGTACATTTCTTTCAAGGTTACATTAAGAGCAAATTTTAGATGTCGATGTTATTCTGCAGGTAATTGGGGTTTGGGCAACAGACCGTTAAGAGCTGAACCCATTCCTCTTCTAAAAAAAATGGTTTATAGCATTGGAGTAGTATTCGATGAAATGCCTCTTTTTGGTATTTATAGTTATATGATTGCTATCAGACTTTACAATTTTTCTCCTTTCTAAAATCGCAAGCGCTTTATCTGTTATCCTTTTTGTATCATCCATAAACCATTGTTCATCAAATCTTACATGGTCCTTTTTTCCTTTTACGAAATGTCTGTATGTAGTGTCGATGATAATTTTACGGTGATCGTTGATAAGAGAGGCATATAGCTTGGCGATGGTATCAATCAGTTCTGTCCGGTCGATAGAATCCTTTTTAAGCATAGTTATGGCCTTTGCGGTAAGCGGTACCGGGGTAACGGGAACAACCTCGCCAATATGATGCAGCAGTTTATCCGCAAATTGTTTCACAACCGATAATCTTTCGTATTTATGTAACGTAAAGATATCTTGTTTCTGACCCTTCAGATAATTATTTATCGATATTGGATCGCCGAAATATACACTTGCCCGGCGGTGCTTTATTGGTTTGCCTGCAATATATTTGATGATATTCTTTAAGATCATTAATGGTGCTGTAAGTGTTATTCTTATCAGCGATGGAAGGTTCCGAAATAGGCCTGATTTTTCACCTTTCTTTTTCCACTCTTTAATAAGTCCACGGTCTTCCAGTATCCAGTCGTAGTTGATCCCGACTGGAACAAACAGAATATCACTCGTGAAAACAGGATTGCTGATTATCTCTATAATATAGTCGAGAATTCCTATTTTGCTTTCTCGAAGATTCCCGTCACGACTTAGAGCGCCTTCTATAAAGATGCCTTGTGTGACGCCTTTCATGCTGATCATTTGGATGTATTTCTGCAGTACGGCACTATAGAGCTCATTCCTGAATTTTCTTCGTATAAAATATGCGCCAAACGATTTTGCCATACTCTCTAATGGCCATATTCGTGCCCACTCTCCTGCCGCGAAACTGACGATGAAGTGCTGTGCAAGTATGTATGGTACTACCATGTAATCGATATTGCTCCGATGGTTCATGACGAATACAATAGATTTATCCCGGGGTATCTTCTCAAGATTCTCTATATTGCGATTATCGACAACTACATCATACAACAAATTCACAATAAAACTGGCTATCTTAATGCCTAATGCATAATACAAGGTGATACTGAAGAAAGGGACGATCTCTTCTATATATTCCTCGACCATGTCTTCGGCTTCCTGAATTCTGATGCCGTTGTTACGCGCATAGATAATGGCTGCTTGGTGAAGATCGTTATCGTCAAGAAGTTCCTGTTTTATCAAAAACTTGTGTGTGAATTTAAAATCATCAAGTTTGATATTATATCTTTCAATAAATGATTTGACGGATCTGTTAAACTTTCTGGAGAGCTTCTTCTTAATGATTGCACGAAGCAACTCATAAAGAAGTATGGACCCGATGACAAGTAGGATATATTTGGTAATTATCAAAAAGGTCATGGTTATCAAACCTACAATATGTAGTATCTATCTCCCTTCGGGATAGGGGGACAGGTCTTCAAACTTCACTTAACATCTCCCTTTCATTCGCCTTCGTGTCCGCTTCAGCGGACTTCTGCGAACTCCGGCACAACAATAACGGCAATGCCCATTATCAGTATTAATATTACATGTTTCATGCATATCGTTTCAACCATGTATTCCGGACATGACGTGGGCTGCCTTGCCGACAGCCTCAAAAGATATGCTACATCCTCCCTGAACGGAGGATCGATATTAGCAGCCATATTCCGAAAACACCGGCAATGCTGAATCCGGCAATACCCAATACAGGAAAACCAAAAAGAAAAGGTCCCAAATTTGACCTTATTACAAGAGATGATCCGATAATAAGTGAGGCAACAACGAGTGAAAAGGCGATTCTGTTTGACGATCTGTCCAGCCCGAATATCAAGCTTTCAAGCCCCTTATGCTCAAACCCAATACTTGCCTTTCCCTGTCTTACTTGCTTCAGGATATCCCGAAATTCTCCGGGAATCTCCTTGAGGAGTTGAATCAATTCTCCCCCTGAATCAAGAAAATCACCCACTACCCGCTTTGGGGAAAGACGTTCCAGTTTGAGGCGCCTTATAAAAGGAGCTGCCTTTTCGGTCATGTCAAAATCGGGATCCAACACTACACCCAGCCCCTCTACCTGGGCTGAGGCTTTGACCATGAAAAATATATCCGGTGGAAGTCTAAGTTGATGGTGCGTAATTAATTCAAGCAATTGTTGAAGAATATCCCCCACGCGTAATTCCTTGAGAGGTTTATACAGGTACGATTCAACGAAGTCCGCTATGTCTTTTTCAAGGGCATGGCGATCAGGTTCCTTGTCCCACTCCACAATTTTCAGTAGAGCACTCGCGATTTTAGACTCATCCCGGCTGACATAACCATACACAATGTCGGCAAACTCCTCCCTTGCATAACGGTCAACACGTCCCATCATTCCGAAATCGAGATAACAGATAACATTGTCCGGCAGGATAAAGATATTCCCCGGATGAGGATCAGCATGAAAAAATCCATATTTAAATATCTGTTCGAGTATTAAATCAGCACCGCGAGAGGCTATTGTCTTTCTATTAAGACCCTTCCTGTCTAATTGCTCGATATCGGATGCCTTTATGCCGTCTATGTACTCCATGGTGAGGATCCGTGCCGTTGACACCTCTCTGAAAATATGGGGAACATAAACCACCCCGTTGCCAATAAACTGTCTGGCAAATCGTTCTGCATTAGAGGCTTCAACAGTATAATCGATCTCCCTTTCAAGGGCCCGGGAAAATTCTTCGACTATCCTTGTGGGATGATGCACACCCCATTCTTCAACATGCTTTTCTATCAGGACGGCTAAATGGAGCATAATCTCCAGATCTACTTCGATAGTCGCACGGATATTGGGTCGTTGCACTTTAACAATGACATCTTCTCCACTTTTAAGCCTTGCTAAGTGGACCTGACCGATGGAGGCAGCCGCCAGGGGAGTTTCGCTAAACTCCTGATACACATCCTCTATGGAAGTTTTTAACTCAGTCTCTACAATCACTTTGACCTGGGGAAACGGAAATGCGGGCACACTGTCCTGAAGTTTTGACAACTCTTTTATAAACTCCACAGGTATAAGATCCGGGCGGGAAGAAAGTATCTGTCCCATCTTCACAAAAGTGGGGCCCAGCTCCTCAAGAGCCATACGCACCCGTTCAGCCCTTGTC
>JAGGXJ010000088.1 GCA_021163105.1 Syntrophobacterales bacterium | reverse complement strand
CCCTGGGACTTATCATGAACGAACTTATATCAAACGCGTTGAAACACGCCTTTCCCGAAGGAAGAAATGGAAGCATTGCCGTAGAGCTCAAACAAAACACAAAAGCAGAAGAATACACACTGACCGTCACAGACGACGGCATCGGTTTTCCTGAAGAGATAGATTACAGAAACACAGAGACCTTCGGCCTCCAACTGGTGGATATGCTCACCGAACAACTCAGCGGCACAATGGAGCTGGACAGGAGTAAAGGAACGTCATTCAAGATCGTATTCAAGGAACAGAAGTACAAAAAGAGAATATAGGCGGGTTGCGGGTTAAGAGTTGCGGGTTACGGGGTGCAAAACGACAATGCTACGGAACACAGAAAAATGAGGATAGAAAAATGATCGGGAAAAAAGAGACAAAGGGGCCTGCATCACATCCGCGGGAGAATAAGAGATTTTCCATCCGGGCGGCAGCAATCTCTGCCGTTCTGATTCTGGTGGCTGGCTCTTGTTTTCTCGTGAGTTGCTGGCAGGGTGAACCGCCGGAAATCAAAGAAAAAATAAGGCTTGGCGCATCAAAGGCGTTTATGTCCATTCCTGTTTTTGTCGCGAAGAAGAAGGGGTATTTTGCGAAAGAGGGTCTTGATGTAGAGGTAAAGGAATACGGCAGCGGGAAAATGGCCACGCAGGCCCTCTTCGCGGGTGAAGTGGATATATCTACCGTGGCGGATGTGCCCGTCGTATTTAACAGTTTTAAGAGGGATGATTTCCGCGTCTTTGCCACATTTACCCACTCATACTCCCTTGTCAGGATAATCGCTCGAAAAGACTGCGGAATCAGGACGGGCGCGGATATGAAGGGGAAAAAAGTGGGCGCAAACAGGGGAACGTCAAGCCATTATTATCTGGGGGCGTTTCTGATCCATAGTCGTCTGTCGTTCTCCGAGGTGGAAATAATAGATATCAAGACACCTGATATGGCAGACGCGTTAAAAAATAATAAGGTAGACGCCATCTCTGTCTGGCAGCCATACTCTCAGAAGGCAATGAAGCTCTTAGGGGACAACGCCATAGAATTGCCGGGCGGAAATATCTTCCGGGCGACCTTTAATTTCGCGGCGATGAAGAGCTTTGCCAAAGAGCATCCAAAGACCCTGAAAAGGTTTCTGGGGGCCATCGACAGGGCCGGCACATTCATAAAGAAAAACAGAGAAGAGGCGCAGGATATAATAGCAGAGGTCTTCAAGCTCGATAAAGATACGGTGAGCGCGGCCTGGGATGATTTCACATTCGAGCTTTCACTGGACCAGGCCCTGCTGGTATCATGGGACGATATAGCAAGGTGGGCGATACAAAACAGGTTCGTTGATGGAAAAACGCTCCCCAATTATTTCAAACTTATTGATACGAACGCCATGGATGCGGTGCAGCCTGAGGCAATTACCATAATCCGTTAAAACCGTAGCGTGGGGCCTCCGTGTCCCACCGATATGTTGCCCACAAAGGGGCAACGCTACGAATGGGTGGTGTATAAACACGGTAAAACCTTTGTTCGGAATTTACCAGTAAGGATTTTACACTATGAAAATCAAGACCAGATTACAGATCGCTGTTATTTTGACCCTGATCATATCTGTCACGGTTGGCCTGTTTGTTTTCAGCGCGTACAGGGAAATGAGTGAATGGAGCCAAAAAGAGATCGCAACAGGCAGAGTATCCAAAAATATGGTTGAGCTGAAAATTATAGCATATGAGTATCTGCTTCATCCCGGAGAACGTTCGCTCATGCAGTGGAAAGCAAGCCGCGAGTCTCTGGTAAAGCTCCTGATGAAAGACACCGCCATGTTTAAAAATCCGGATGAAGAAAAAATCTTTAAAGAAATTTTCGAAAGCCTTGAGCGATTTTCAGATATTTTTGCAGAACTGACCGCAATCCAGGGGGAAAAGCGAAAAGTTGGCGGACATCGTAAAAACGGGATCGCCAGTCTGGAAAATATGCTGACAGGCGATCTGCTGATGGAGTCTCAGGCAATGGTTTCCCAGGCCTTTCTGGTGAATCAGGCAATTCAGACAAAGCTGGTATCTATCCAGCGGAAAACCGGTTTGTTGATTGTTATCCTGCTTATAGCCTTTGTCACTTTTGTTTCGGCGATCTCCTTATGGGTCAGCAGGAGCATCGGAGCGCCGATAACAAGACTGGAGGAAGGCATAGGAATTATCGGCGGCGGCAATCTTGACCACAGGGTCGGCACAGACACAAAGGATGAAATCGGTCATCTTTCAAGGGCGTTTGATAACATGATGCAGAATCTGAAGAAAAGCACAGCCTCCATAGACGATCTCAACAGAGAGATTGACGCGCGTAAGAAAACGGAGGCGGCCCTGCGGGAGAGTGAGGTCAGGTTCAGGGAGCTGTTTGAAAACATGAGAAGCGGCGTCGCGATTTATGAAGCCGTGGATGACGGAGAGAATTTCATATTTAAGGACTTCAACAGGGGTGCGGAAAAAATAGATGGAGTAAGCAGAGAAGCAGTCATCGGGGAACGAGTAACCGAGGTATTTCCAGGCATAAAGGAATTCGGCATATTTGAGGTATTCCAGAGGGTGTGGCAAACCGGAAAACCTGAGCATTCCCCCGATGCCATGTATAGTGATGAACATATAACCGGCTGGAGGGAAAACTATGTATATAAACTCCCTTCCGGCGAGGTGGTCGCCATCTGTGATGACATCACCGACCGCAAGCAGGCCGAGGCGGAGATAAAGTCCCACCAAAAACACCTCGCCCTCATCAACCAGATACTCCGCCACGACCTGACGAATGATCTCGTTGTCATACAAAGCGCTATCAATCTCTACAGCAAATCCCCCGAAGAGGAACTCCTGAAAGAAATATTCTCCCATGCGGAAAAGAGCATTGACCTTATAAAGAGGATGAGAGGGCTTGAATCCTTCATCTCTTCCCACAGGACGCTGAAACCTTACAAT